>NZ_JAAOHT010000107.1:0-10254 GCF_011440255.1 Haloarcula sp. JP-Z28
AAGCTAACACCGTATCTCAGAGCCTTTCAGCTCCGCTGCGAACTCTACAGAAAACCAGGTGACGAAGCGCTCAAACATGCTCTTGATGCTGCTCTCTGAAAATCAACAACGTGCTTCACAAGAGCGTGGTACATTTACAGATGGATTCTTTGTCAGTGACGATGGGCCGGGGATTGATCCAGTAGAACGTGACCAGATTTTCACTGACGGCTATACAAGCACAAGAAGCGGTACCGGATTCGGGCTCTCAATCGTCAAACAGATTGCTGACGCCCATGACTGGAATGCATCCGTAACACAGAGCCCCAATGGCGGAGCACAGATTGAGTTTACTGGTGTCGATGTATCATCGTCCCAGACAGACAATTAAAAATACCTCTGCCGCATTCTGCAAGTTCTGTATATTCTGACAGCATCCTTTATCAAGCACATCCAGTTCAATTTCGTCAGGGCGGCAGTCTGTTGTCATTACCTGTCCTCACACCAACTGGGGCGTAATGTTTGTGTCACAGAGTGACGACAATCACGTATGGCCGAGACATATGCTCTCAGCATCCACGTTGAATCCTACGAGTTCAGCGGAGAATTCTATCTGGTTGGCGACAGATACGACACAGGTGGAGAAGTGCTGAAACACGTGGCAACCGATCATATCTTGGCGATGAAGCAACGCCCACACGCCGCCGAGTACCTTCTTGAAACGCTTCAAGAGGGCGAGAACGTGAGCAAGTCCGAGTACGAGCAGGCAGAACCAGATGTCTCCTGTGGACTCCACTTCGATGTTGACCATCAGCAGTTTCGATTCTGGGTCGGCGACTACTCCGTCGACGTTGGACGACAGCCGACAAAGAGCGACCTTCGCTCAATCGCTGACGACCTCCCAATGTAGTCCTCCCTGTTGGTGTGTTACCCCAGCAAGGACAAGTATCCCACCTGCATAGAGAGAGGTGAATGCGTCTCTCATTCGATGATGGCACGCTTTTGCTTGAAGACGCGCCTGAGGCTGTGCCGTATGCCGAATGGGATGACCGTGTCGACGAGTATCGGGCGCAGGCACAGCACTATCGTCTTATCCGAAAGTGGGCAACCGAGTCCGATGGACAAGCGACCCTCGAAGAATCCACAGCGACTGTTGATGAGATAGAGGACGACGCTCGTGCCTACTCAGACTTCTATCTCACACCGTCTGTCGCTATCGAACCACGGGAGTACCAGCAAGACGCTCTCTCGGCGTGGCTGGACAATGGCCGACAGGGGAGTGTTATTCTTCCGACAGGGAGTGGGAAAACGTTCCTCGCTGTCCAAGCCATTGCAGACGCGGGCGTGAGTACGCTCGTGGTTGTGCCAACCATCGACCTGATGAACCAGTGGCACGCGACTCTCACCAACGCTTTCGGTGACCAGCTCCCAGACGGCGTGGGCGTTCTCGGTGGTGGTAGCCATAATATAGCGGACATCACGGTGACAACCTACGACTCTGCCTACCGCTATATCAACGAGTATGGCGATCAGTTCGGGCTTCTCGTGGTAGACGAGGTACACCACCTGCCAGCCCCAACTTACCAGCAGATCCCCGAGATGACGATTGCACCGTATCGACTCGGACTCACAGCTACGTACGAGCGTGCCGATGGAGCACACGAAGAATTAGAGGACTTGCTTGGAACGGTTGTCTATCGAGAGGCGGTTGATGAACTTGCTGGGGAGTATCTCAGCGAATACGAGACCATTCATCTCCAAGTCGAACTCACAGACGAGGAACGGACAACGTACGACGAGGAGTACCAGATATACCGTGACTACGTGGACAGCCACGATTTCGAGCTCTGGAAGGAGAACGGATATCAGGAATTCCTCAAACGAACGTCGTATGACCCGCAGGGACGACGGGCGCTCATTGCCAAGCAACGGGCGGAAAACATCGCCCGTACTGCTGCAAAGAAACTGGATACGCTCGACAATCTGCTGAAGCGACACTACAATGACCGAACTATTATTTTCACCGCCAACAACGAGTTCGCGTACGAGATCTCCCAAGAGTTCGTCGTGCCCTGCATCACCCATCAAACTGAGACTGACGAACGGACAGAGATATTGGAGCGGCTTCGGACGGGTGAGTACTCGATGTTGGCTACGTCACAGGTACTGGACGAAGGAATTGACGTTCCCTCTGCGAATGTCGGAATCATTCTCTCTGGAAGTGCCTCAAAACGGCAGTATGCCCAACGGCTAGGTCGGATTCTTCGACCGACGGACGACAGGCAACCCGCCCGTCTCTACGAGATTATTGCTGAAGACACGGTGGAAACATATGTCTCTGAGCAGCGACGACAGGGGGTGACAGCGAATGCTGACAGCTAATCTTGCACGTTCACGGACACGCGAGGACACTATTACGCCGCTGTTCATTGACCCCAGCGAGCAGCAGTACCAAGAGACGGCTGAGGAACTCATTCAGATTTTTGAGGCCCATCTCGGTGAACCGAAAGGTGATCTGGAGGACACTATTGACCAACTCACCATCGCAGATACGGACTACAAGGTCGTCCAAGGACTGGCGAAACTGCTGAAAGATGAGTGTGAGTTCGAGACGGTTGCTCCAGTTGAGCCACATGAGATTCGTCAGCGATTGTTCGAGAAAGCAAATGAGTCGTATCCGATTGTTCGCCAGCCCACCCTCGGTGAGGACACGCAGAAGTTAGAAGTGTACAGTTCCGTTGCTGATGCGCTGGGTATCACACTCGAAGAGTGTCATCAAGGGATGTACGCCGACTTGGAGGAACACAAACGACTTGTTCGGTTTGGACACCGTGTTTCCGATGAATGCCAAGATGCCGAGGAGTCCTCAACCACGACTCAACTGACGGGTGATAGTGAGGAATCATATGCAGCGGATACAATTACGCCTGACTGGCTTCTCACTCGCTATAATCTCGCGTTAGCACAGGCTGTCCTCTACGATGCGACCGAGATGCGAGTGCGAGTCTGGGACTCGTTTGCGACGGTATTCAGTTACGTGAAGTTGTTCGGGTTGATGCACCGTATCTATCCAATCGACAGCAACGGCAATCGCGTGGGGAGTACCGATGCAGCAGACGGATACGAAGCTATCTTAGATGGGGCGGCGTCCCTCTTTTCGAAATCGCGGAAGTATGGGATACGGATGGCGAACTTTCTGCCAGCACTGCCGTTATGTGATCGGTGGGAGATGGAGGCCGACATTCTGGATGATGGGGGTGGATCGACGACTCAAACGCTTTCATTTGCGCTTGATGACACTGACGACCTGTCTTCACACTACGCTGCGCAGAGCGACTTCGACTCTGATGTGGAACGGACACTTGCACAGAAGTGGGAGCGCGCGAACACGGATTGGGAACTCATACGAGAGGATGATGTGCTGGACTTAGGTGCGGAGGTTATGCTCCCAGACTTCGCCATCGAACATTCAGACGGCCGGCGAGTTATATTCGAGATCGTTGGCTTCTGGACACCAGAGTACCTTGCTGAGAAGTTGGCGAAGATACGCGAGGCGAACCGAGATAATCTCATTGTCGCTGTGTCTGAGCGATTAGACTGTTCGTCTGCGGACTTCGACGGGATGGACGACCGCGTGCTATGGTTCAAATCGGGGATTCACGTCTATGATGTCGTGGAGTTGGCTGAGGAATATGCCATTGAGGCTGAGTAGGTCGGTCTGCCTCGCTTTTCCGCGCTTCCTTGCAGGTTCTTCAACGAGTTCCCGTATGATTACCCGCGCAGCGCGGAACGCTCTCTCAGTTCGACGTTCAGTCTCAGCGAATCGTCCTCCTGACGACCGGGTCGCGTGGTAACCACCGATCAGAAACGGATCTCCAAGCAGTTGCAACGCTGTCGCGCCAGCGGAGTCGTCGGCGCCGACGAGTTCTGTCGGGTCCAACGAGAAGGTGGGTGGTTTATATATCCAGTCGTCGGCACAAAAAGTATGCTTCTAAGCGGACTGTGCAGTGATGTGAACCGACTTCTGAGCTACTCCGGGAAGAACACCTAGCTAATCCAAGAATGACCAGCAATCCGTTTCATGACTCGATGGACAGGGCCTTACAGGGCAAGTACGCCCGTGTCGTCACAGAGGGGCGAACATACGAGGGATGGGTCGAACGTGTCCACCACAGTCGGGGCAGTGTCGTAATGCACACTGTGACCGTTGACGACACAGAGGAACTCGGCAGCGTCTTCATTCGCACGCCAGATATCGTTGAGGTCATCAAACCACAGAAGCGGGTCGAATGGTGGGATGTCAACGAACTCCAGCCGTTCCCCGACCACAATCTCGAGTTCGAACCGAAGGATAGCATGATCCGGTCTTGCTACCGCAACCAGTACGCCAAGAGCTTCCCCGTCGTACGAGAGGATGGAACGGTCATCAACGGCCACAAACGCATCAAGGCCGCTCGTGTCGCTGGTCTCGACCACCATCCCGTCGAAGTCATTGATGTGACCGACGACCAAGCCGCCGAGTTGTTCGCCGTCGCCCACCGGAGTCAACTCAACAACACCTCCGACGACGCGAATGAACCCGAAGATGGCCCAGAAGCCGAGGCGCAAGACAGTTCTGACGATGCCAACAGTGAAAATGACTGACCTGCAGCAGGTGTAGCTGAGAAGGCACAGGACCCATTCGATATCGACCCCACAGCTGACATCAGTAGGATCAAGCGATAGATGGATCTATCAACATTGATTTCACGTTCCAGCGTCGGCGCTCATCACTGCCCTTGTCATCGCCAGCTTGAGTGCTGACGGCGGACTCTGGAGTTGACGCGCAAGAAGCCCCAACCGACATCACCCTGTTCCACTGCGTGTCAGCACTCTCTCAATCCACTTTGTCACGGTCTACCTGATACCGACACAGAGCGTATTATATACCAATCAGTGGGCCCGTGTCATCCATCAGCATTAGTACAGCCTACTGCCGTGGTATACGCATAATCCAGTGTAATATGAAGGCAGTAGTATCACGAATCAAGACTCCGGTAGCTCAGTCAGACATCGGGACCTTCCCAGCGTCCAAGCGTTGCGGAACTATCACTACTGGTATCAATGTAAACGACCCTGACAGTCGCGGCAGAGAGATTGAGCCGTGAGTCTGGTCCACCAGCGCTGCTAAGGACCTTGTTGTCAGAGTCTCTTTTGAAGGTCGTATTGTTGATAGTCGCTGTTGTTCCTGCGTCTATTGTGCCAGTGAACACATCGGTACCAATACTTGCGCTGTCATCATCTTCAGTTGCAGCACCGGTAGAGGTGACATTGAGATTCTCGCCCGCAATGGCGTCCCCCGCATTGTGGGTGATTGCAAGCTCATCTGAGCCCCCGCCATTCTGCTCATAATTGAAATTGAAGCTTGCCTGTGGCGCAGTGTCATTGACGCTATCGCCTACTCCTAATACAAACGTTGCAATGACAGCCGCGAGGATCACGGTAACTGCGACCATGAGCACAACCCCGATGACTGGCGAAACTGCGTCGTCATCAGTGCACAACAACTGTTTCAGGTGCATTACAATATACAACCCCTCCTTTAGTAAAAATACTTCACACTCAGGGACGGTGCGTGCGTCGGCTTTCTGGAACCCAGACGTCGAAGCTCGTGATTCCATGGTCCCTGTCCTATGTCTGACGTAGTTATTTGAACTCACAGACTTCACAGAACGATAGGAACGACATGACGAAACGAATCGGAATCACGAACCAGAAAGGGGGCGTGTCGAAAACGACGAACACGATCAACGTTGCCGGCGGGCTCGCCGATCGCGGCCTGGATGTCCTGGCCATCGACATGGACCCACAGGGGTATCTCACCCACCGTCTCGGTTTCAAAGAGGCGTACAAGGCTGACTCACCGAACTTCGCAGACGCTTTGAACTCGCCGTCTGACTACGATATCCGGAACCTCGTCGTCACACACGACGAATACGACTTGCTCCCCGCAAACATCGATATGTTCCACTTGGAGCAGGAACTCATCGGCTCCGGAATGCGCCCCAGGCTCCGACTCAGCGACGTTCTCAAGAGTGTCAATGATTGGGACGTCATGGTCATCGACTCCCCGCCAAGTCTCGGACCGCTGAACGACAACGTTGTCCTCGCTGCGGAGAATCTTCTCGTCCCGGTCGAAGCCGACGAATCCAGTCAGCTGGCGCTGACGCACTTGCTCCGCCAACTCGATACTCTCGAAGACAACTATGGAGCCGCAATCGACATCCTCGGAGTCATCGTTTCGAACGTCAGCTACCCACTAGATAACGAGCAGCAATCCAGCATTGACTGGTACGAGGACCGGTTCGAAGGTCGTGTACCGGTATGGATCATCCGTTCCCGAGCAGCCCTGAAGCGTGCGGTAAAGAGCGGTGGGTCAGTGTTCGCTGACGACGCCGAAGATGTCGATATGGCGGCTGTGTATGCCGAGATTGCTGAAGAGGTGGCACCATGAGCGGCGACGATCTCGACGATCGTCTGTCGAGGCGCTTCGATGCTGACGGTGACGGAGACGACAATGAGTCACTGAACGATACGAAATCACAGACCGACATGAGTTCAAGTACTTCACAGAACGCACAGAAGAACAAGAAAGCACAGAACATCAAGAAAGAATGGAACGTGAGGAGCTTCTACTTAGATGATGACCTCGACGATGAGGTCACGACCGCGTTCAAGCGCCTTGATCTTGCACTCTCGGAAAGCAACTCTGATGTGGATATAAAGAAGACTCGGCACTTCTACCCGCTCCTCGTCGAGCTCGGGTTGGAGCAGGTGGACGAAATGGACGTTGAGGACATCGCGCAGCGATTGGAAGGCCACAATACTGATGGAACCGAGTGAACGCGATTCTGCAACCGGCATCTCCCTATCCCAACCTAGGGTAGCACATAGAAAGTCACCCTTCTAACTCGGCTTTGCACGTTATCGCCTTGGGATCACGATATCGAAGGGGCGCAAGAAGTGTTCTACAGGCGGAACAGGCCGAGTGTCTTGGGCCTTGTCCCCGAGGTACTTCACGTGAGATTCACGAAATAACTCATCAGGAGCGAGAAGCCATTGGGGTGGTGGACCGGACCCCAACGGTGTTTGATCCCTGCACCAAATATAAAATTTTTGATAATTCAGACTGTGTCGGTCAGTATAGCGTGCCTACTGCTTGACCAACTCACCGTTCTTATGATTCCAGAGTCCCCAGAGGAGAAACGCATATATTTGATTTTCCGAAAAGATATATTGCGCTTCGTATCCTATCAATACTTATGACGGAGTTTGATCCGGCACCGGAGTCAACAGCCACCGAACCACGGTGGCAGCAGGGGGAGGATACGTTCAGTCGTGTCTACGATGTCGCTATGGGGATTACTTCACCCACCCCCGCTGCCGAGATTGCAGACGTTGCAGATTGTTCTCCGAACGCTGCGAAAAAGCATCTTGATCGACTGGCCAAAATGGGCATTATCAGCGTGAACCGTGACGGCCGACCCGTGCAGTACGAACGCAACGAGGGGTATCTAGAATGGCAAGATGCCAGCCGGATTGCCGACGAACTGACTGTCAAAGAGATCATCAACCGAGTCAGTGAACTTGAAGAAGATCGGGCCGACTATGAAGATGAATTTGGCGCTACCGATCCAACTGCTGTGAACGTCTACGACCATGGCAGCCACGAGGCTATTCATGACCGGATGACTGCAGTCAGTGAGTGGCGCAGTGTCATTCGGGATATTCGACTGTACGAACTCGCTCGTCAGCTCGCAGAGAACGATGGGCACCTAATTTCGGCATAGATGGGGCCAGACCCAACTACTCCGAATTCAGGATCGCCTGGTCCACCCGACCGACAGACGCTACAACTCCTGGCCCGGCATCTTCGAACTGAGACACTCATTTTCGAGACGAAATTCGACCCCGACAGCTACGAACCTCGCCTGCTTCACGCCTTAGTCGACGTGGGACAGTATCCTGAGACCGTTGTAGCGGCTCGGCTCGATATTCGCTGGTTCACGACCGGAGATTTCTCGTTCCACTACGTTGAAACATACGAGGATGATAGCCGATGGGAGTGTCGCTGGGATTGTCATCCCAATCCACACAACGGACGGCTGCACTTCCATGAACCACCAACCGCAGTGGAAGCCACCGACTTGTCACTGTCATCACGCCACCCACTAGATGTCTACTCTACGGTTCTTGATGCTATTGAGGGACGTATCCAAACGCTCTGGGAGAATTGAGCAGCTTGCACATCTACTGAGCAGTTGTTTCATCTCTCTCTATGAGTAACAAACCGCTTTCGCAACGATTGCTACCGGTACATCTAATCAGAGTTGACTGCTACTATCTCCGAAATCAATGCATAGGTAGCCGGCGAGTGAAATTGTATTAATCACATATGAAGCGTAATCGACCACCTGGATCGTTAGGAGCTGTCTATGATATGCTCTACGAGGAAATCGAGCCCGGAGACAGCATCGGGGTTGATGCCGCCGTGACCAAAGTGCGTGAGACAGAGCGCTCAGTCGGTACCGCTGAGCACGTAGTTGAACGACTGGTTGACCGTGGCTACCTGTACAAGGTTGACGGACAGCTGTATATTACCGAGCATCGGGATGGCTCGCAAGACCCGGAAAGCGAGCAGTAGCCTTACGAGTCGAGGTCAGTCGTATCGAAGTCGCCGATGTCGTCACCCGACTGTGACGTACTGTCTTCGTCTGTTGAGACTTCCGTAGCACTACCGGATGCGTCCTCTGCTGTGGATGGTGTCACGCCACCGGCTTGATCCTGCGAAGTCGGGACAGTTTCGGCGTCGTCGGTGAGTTCTTCGAGCGCTTGGATCACGGTTTGTCGGTACTGGTCAGGATCGGTGTCATACTCTTCGCGAGCCATGGCAGCGTACTCGTTGGTATCGTCGTCGAAGCGTTTGAGACGCTCAAGAGTTCGCTTCGCTGTTTCTGTCACCCAGCGATTGCGGGTGTCTGCATCAACAACGGTCAGGTGCTCTGGTCGCAGCGAGACGTTGGTGTCGCCGTCGTCGGTTTCATAGGTTCGGGGCTTGCCAACGAGCGCAACGAAGACGGGCGGATCAACCTCCCGTAGCATTGCGGCTGCTTCGGGCTGGTACTGGCCAGCATAGGTGAAAAACGTCCCTGTGGGCCCGACAATTCGGCCTTGCCAGTACTCATCATCGCTGCCGACGTCGTCGGTTTCGGTCAGCGTACCGACGACAAACACGCGGTTTGCTTTCGCGCCTGTCGGGAGCAGGGCATAGACGGGTGCGCGGTCATCATCTGACTCCCGAAAGGTGTAGCCTGCATCATTGAATTCCCCAGCGAAGGCTCGCTGTGCGAGTTCACGCATCGGGGCTTGTCCTTGGCTCATTTAGATCGACCTCGCAGTGATGAGGAGTTGTTCTGGATCATGCATCTCGGCGAGTTGCTCGAACTCGTTGACGAGCAAATACCGGCCCAGTTCAGGGCCTTGAACGCGATAGTACCGCCCAAGCGTCACCTCACGTATCTCGTCGGCGACGACGCTTGTATCTAAAGCGTCCATGGCCATCTCTTGTGCTTGAGACAGCGTAATATCGGCGACCTGCTCAGTCGCATCTCTGTCGAAAATGACTTCCTGGACTGTATCGCCGTTGTCAATCACGCCCTTGATGCGGAGGTCGAACTCGCCTTCGCCCTCGCCATGTTCACTGCATCGCCCGTTTTGCAGAACACGTGTGCAGTCGTCTTCAGGACAGCGTTTGATCAGCCCGCTGCCTGACTGGATATCGACGAGCGCCCCTTCAGCATCGGTGGTGTCATCGCCGACTTCGATATCCCGTTCGAGTGCTTCGATGGTGGTGGTGCGATTGAGTTTGACCGAGTACTGGCCTTGGTACTCATCAGTGACGACATTTCCAAGGCGGTAGACTTGGCCTTCAGTGAGTGCTTCGAGGTCGGACTTGGCCCACTTGGTGAACTTGATCGTCCCGGTTTCATCACCAAGGAGGCCGACTTGTGCTATCGAGTCGCTACGGGGCTCCCAGAGGTCGGCGACTTTCGCGGTGATATCGACCCACTGTTCGGCTTCGGTAATTTCCTCGAGATCGACCTGTTGATTCTCGTTCTCGCTGCTGACATCGTCACGGTCGACATCGCTGTCGGAAAGATAGGTACTTACGACACTGCGTTGAGCTTCGTCGAGCGGGACTCTGTAGTCGTCGACAAGTGTGGTGAGCCGTTCCTC
>NZ_JAAOHT010000108.1:0-10248 GCF_011440255.1 Haloarcula sp. JP-Z28
CGACGCCGTGCGAGCGCTCGGCTGGTATCGACAGTTCCGTGAGATTGTCCTGATGTTCGCCATCTCGAACATAGAACCGCTCTGTGAACCACTCTAACCGTGACTCAGCATCTATTCAACACGGCAGTATCAACAACAACTACACTATTCACCACTGGCTGTCTCAGGTCCCCGCGTCATACCCCGCATCCTCCACAGCGGCGATGAGTTGTTCCGTGCTGACATCGCCGTCGACAGACACCTGCTCGGCGTCTCTGTCGGCTTCAGCGTCTTTGACACCGTCAAGGGCCTCGATGGCCTCCTCGACGGTCTGCTCACAGTGACCGCAACTCATCCCTTCGACGGTCAGTGTCGTGGACATAGTGATTTAAATAAGGACGGCATGGAACTTTTCGATTACGAAGTAACTACCAAAACACTAGCAAATAGTTTCAGGCAAACGATAATTCAGACCTTCAAAAACTTTGTTCAGGAGCGGCAGAATCTGGACGGAACTGTTTGTGTTGTAACTGAGAGTCACAAGAGCTTTTTACTTGCTTGGTAACATTGCACGTGGGTTCTGCTACCCGGCCCTACAGTCAGTGTGTCTCCTCTAGGCTACTGACGTACCGGAGCACAGAACCTGTCGTCGTGGATGGCGACTCCCACGGTGGGTTGCATACCGTTTCTCCCACCCCACCCCCAGCAACCCACCTTTCGTTTGACCCGAACTGCGGTCAGTGTGTCTTCCCTTATTGACAGAGAGGCTGTCATGTGCAGACTTTGGTGTTGTTGTGAGTAAACCAAGACCTGCGTTTTCAAGGGTCGCTACCGCAGCACTGTGCTTGCAGTCGCTGCCGTCCAGTTCAAGCAACAAAGTGTGATAACTGTCTCCCAGTGAATACACACGGTCGCCTGTCGTAGCTGTTGACCCTTAGCGCATACCTGACCGCATGACAACAGCGCAAATAGTGAACGAATCATATTGAATAATAGTGTATATCTTTGCACTATCCAGCGTGTACTAATCAAATTTGATAATCTCATGAACAGTAATATAATTTCTGAGCGTTTTTAAGAGATATGGCAAATGGTAACATGACAAGTGCTGGAAACATTGGAAGTCAGGACACCACCGGCGGCGATGGTGGGTTCCTCTCGACCATCCCGGATGGAAGTTCAATTCCTGACGAGACGTGGCAGCGCCGCCACAAATATTTCATAATCACAGTTCTGTCGCACATTCCGTTTTTACTGGCCCTCGGGCTCGTTGAGACGACGCAGAGCCCAATCATTGGCGCAACCATCCCCTCGATACCAACCGGACGGGTGCTGCTTCAGATTGGCCTTATTGCTGGGTTTGCGTTCGCCGCAGCCCTACCGCAACTCAGCCGTCGAGTGCGAACTGTGCTAGCGGTCACGGGACTCGCGTTCTGTACCGGCACGCTTGTACACTTCAGCGGCGGGTACATCGAGGCACACTTCCACTTCTTCATCGCAATCGGTATCGCCGCCATCTATGAAGATTGGATTCCGTTCGGCATCGGCATTGGATACGTTGTCGCGAGCCACATCATCTTCGGCATCATCGATCCCACGTCAGTCTACAACCACACGGCGGCGCAGCTGAACCCCATCGCCTGGGGCGCTGTCCACGGCGGGTTCGTCGCAATGCTGGCTATCTCACTGACGATCCACCTGAGTTCCATCGAAAAGTCCCGACAAAAGGCACAGACAGAGATTGAGCGTGCCCGCGAACGGGCGAATAAGATCGATAACCTGGAAGAAGAGCGAGCCGAAATTGAACAGCAGCGCGAGGAAGCCCAACGCCTTAGAGACGAGGCCGAGCAAGAGCGTGAAGAGGTCGCTGCGCTCAACAGCCATCTCGAACTGAAGGCCCAGACGTACAAAGACGCAATGGAGGACATGGCTGACGGCGACTTCACAACGCGTGTTGATTCGGACAGTATGAACGACTCGATGGCTGAAATCGGCGTTGCGTTCAACGGTATGGCGGACGAACTCGAAGCGACGCTCGGTGAGATTCAGTCGTTCGCTGCTGCCGTCGATAGACAGGTCACGGAGTCGGACTCAGCGTTGCAGGAAGTCGCGACAGCGAGCGACGGTGTGAGCGGCTCCATCCAGCAGATCGCTGCCGGCGCTGATGAACAGCGGGAAATGGTTGAAGAGGCGAGCGCCGAAGTCTCGAATTTCTCAGCGGCGGTCGAAGAAATCGCGGCGTCAGCTGATGAAGTCGCACAGACTTCTGCCGAAACCGCAACAATCGCGACTGATGGGCAGTCACTCGCCGAAGACACGCTAACTGATGCGAAAGATGTCAAGGCGTCTATCGACGAAACGGTGGAGACAGTAACCGAACTTGACGACCAGATGGCAGAGATCGCGACAATTGTTGATTTCATCTCCGATATTGCCGAACAGACGAATATGTTGGCGCTGAACGCGAACATCGAAGCGGCCCGCGCTGGGAACTCCGGGACTGGAGATGCAGGCGACGGCTTCGCTGTTGTGGCTGACGAGGTCAAGACACTGGCCGACGAGACCCAGGAATCTGCGGGGAACATCCGAACCCGAATCGAGAACATTCAGGCCCAGACCGGCACTGTCGTCAGTCAGGTTGAACGGGCGAGTGAGCTAGTGGAAAAAGAGATCGAAGCCGTTGAGCGGTCCGTTACTGCGTTCGAACGGGTTGCTGAGAACGCCGCGGAAACCGATACTGGTGTCCAAGAAATTAGCGACACGACTGATAGCCAAGCAGCGACCAGTGAAGGTGTCGTGTCGATGATCGACGAGGTTGCGGATATTAGTGTCGAGTCGGCAGACGAAACTGAATCTGTGTCCGCGACAGTCGAAGAACAAACTGCTTCGATCAACGAAGTGAGCAATCGGATGGAGTCGCTGTCCGACCAGGCACAACAGCTCGAAACGCTGGTCGGGTCGTTCAGCGTCAGAACCGATGTCGCTCAGTCACAGTAATTAGGGACCCGAATTTCTAGTTTCCGCCTACATCAACTACCGCAGCCTGCGACCACTGACGAACCGCGCGCTTACTCCGACTCGGAAACGCCAACAGTGAGGACTGGAACGGACGACTTCGTGACGACCTTCTGTGCCGTGCTCCCGAGCATATTCTGTTCATATTTGTCTGCCTGCGTTCCCATCGTAATCAGATCAATATCGGCGTCTTCAACGTACGACACAATGTTGTCTGCCGGTTTGCCCCGCTGGGTCGCTGTCGAGACTTCGATTCCGTCCTGTTCCAGTGTGTCCCGGACTGCCGACGTGGCTTCTTCGCCCTCCGCTCGCAGGTTCTCAAGCACCTCGTCCTGCATCTCGTCATCCATCGACAAGAACGCCCGGTCGTCGATGACATACAGCGCGTGGACGGTGACATCCCGCCCGTCGGCAATATCGATCGTGTGTTCCAGTACCTGCTCCATTGACGCACTCCCATCCGTTGGAACGAGAATATCGCTATACATCGTTCGTACAAATCAAGTTGCGACAAACATCCCTTTCGATTCTGTTCAGGCATCGCAAATACGACAGCTAGAGGACGAGTGTGGCGGACGATGCTCGGTTTCGGCCTGATTAGCACCGTTTTAGAGATAGCCGAGTCGCTCCAGCCGTGACTGGAGATCTATGTCCTCAAAGCCATCGATGTCGTATTCTGCCATTTCATCCTCCCCGGCGGCGAGTTGGGTGATTTCGAGCGTCTCACTGTGCTCTGCGGAGTCAGCGACAACGTCCGATGGCGGGCGGTCAATAGGTGTGTCGTCGCTCGACTCGGACCGCCGGCCCCGCACGACCGCTTCGTACTCATCATCCCCCCACGCTGCGCGCTTGTATACGGTGTCGCCGGGCCCATCACGATACACCAGTGATGCAGACTGTCGGAATCGGTCCGGTTCGTCAGTGTACTGTTCGGCGTACTCCGCTGTCTGCCCGGTCGGTGGTGCCTGATATGCAGTTGTTTGCCCATCGGGTGCGACGAACCACCCGGAGTCGTCTGCTTCGCCGTCAAAGGCAGCCAGCACAGCGTCGGGAAACTGTGCCAACGTCGCCAGGGACTCGATTCGCCGTCCCCCGGTCTGCCCCGGTCCGCGGACGACCAGTGGGACGTGAAACAGTTCCTCCTGCGTGCCCATCCCGTGCATGACGGCCGGTGGCTCTGTGGCGGCCTGTGGCGGCTCTCCGAACCCATCACCGTGGTCCGACGTGATGACCACGAGCGTATCGTCTAAAACACCACGTGCCTCCAGAGCACCAATGACCTGCTCCAGAATGGCGTCAGTCTGGCGAATCGCGCCGTCGTACAGCGGCTCAAGCAGTTGTCCGACGCCCGCCGGGAGTTGCTCCCCATAGACACTCCACTCCCACTTGATCGGGAGTTCGTCATGCATTGCCCAGTAAAAGTCCGCCCCCCACTCATCGTAGGCATCCCGCGTTGCGTACGGCATATGCGCATCCATCAGATTCAGGCACGCAGCCCAGGACTCCGTTTGCTCGTCGATCCACTCTGTCAGCCTGTCAGCGTACCAGAACCCGTCGACACCGTTGCGGGTCTCGGATGGGTCGTCAACGTCCGTCGAATCGGGCCGTTCCGTCACGACGGTCTCGAAGCTGTCACTGAGCCCGGACGGGTGAACCGTGAGATACGGGTTCTCGGTGAACACGCCGGTCTCGTAGCCCTCCCCATCGAGGAAATCAAAGATGGTCTGGCCGGGTTGCAGCCGTTCGGTTATCTGGAGTTTATGACCCTCGGACGGAACACCGGTAAATAGGCTCGTATGGGCCGGCAGCGACCAGCTCGCGGTCGTTCGTGCCTGCGTGTACACCGTCGCCTCACGACCAAACTCTTCGAGGAAGGGTGTGGTCTTGCGCCGATGACCTAACAGCGAAGTGTTCGCCGCGCGTACACAGTCAAGAACGACGAGTAACACGTTTGGCCGACCCATTGTCAGGCTTTAGGAGGTCTTCACGGCAAAAGTATGTTCTGTAACCGTTCTCTTTCACGACAGACTGGCTGTCATATCGATACGTCTGGGAATCACATCGAATGCCCGGAGAGCCAGTCGGTTATTCGACGGTTGCCGGCGGAGAACTCTTCTGTCAGTAAGCGCCAGAGTCAACTCTTGCTACCGTTGCACACCGGCTACGATTTTCCCACCATTTCGAGGCAACGGGTCACGTCTGGGACTATGACAGAAACCCGACACACAGGCTCTGTTACAATCTGCAGCAAGTACTAGTTTTGTCTCCCAATCGTCCAGTACTGCGTCGAGACTGCGCCCCTTACTGACCGACTGTTTCTGCCTGTTTTCTATTTGAAAAGTAGGGCTTCAGTAGAGCCAAGACACAGTGTGCCAGACCCCACGGGAGTATATTTTATATGGGTCGACAGTCTGATGAGTAATACGTGGTCAAGTCAACGGTCCGGTTCCCCGAAGCGGTGATGGACTGCGTCGAGGAGATGGTAGAAGGGGGTGTCTTCTCGAACAAGTCCGAGTTTCAGCGGTTCGCCGTTGAGTACGTCCTTTCGGAAATCGAGGACTACGAACCGGAGATGGTTGATTTCGACGAACTCCAGAAAGAGGTCTTTCAACACCAGGCGGTTTCCAGTCGGGCCGAGATGTCGCCGGAGATCAACGAGAACTTCTACGAGAACGCTGCGCGCGTCCGGCAGTTCGCTATTCGCGGTGATATCGAGACGGCAGAGGAGTACATCGACACTGCCTACCCCGTCACTGACCCTCGTTGCTTGCTGCTTGACGACTTGCTTGAACCCTATCGACAGCGCGAAACCGAAGACGAATAGGTTGCTTCCCGGAGCCGATACCCGGTTGTCTTGTCGCGGCTCCGGTTGAAGTTCTCGACAGCTATTTGTTGTGTGTAGCCTCGATAAAACGGCGACCAGTTCTCCGTATCTCTACCCCGCTCATCAGCGATGTTGAACAGCCGGGCGTTTGTTCTCTGGGGTGTCAGTCGTCGTCAGCGCGGGCCTCTGGCGCTTCCTCCGACCGTGGCCCGGCAGCATGCCCCTCGTGGGTCAGCGCCGTGGCGAACAGCTCCTCCGAGACAGCGGGCACCTCCACATCTTCGACCGCTCCCTCGGACTCGATGTCGTCGACTGAACGCGGGTACTTCCTGAGGTCTTTGTGGATCGCAATACCCGCGTCTGCGCCCTCACCCATGGCGATCGGGATCTGGTTGTGGCCCGGCGTCAGGTCTCCGACAGCGTAGACACCGGAGACACTGGTCTCGCCGTGGTCGTCGACGGCCACCGTCCCGTCGTCGTTTCTATCGAGCCCCAGTTCATCGGCCAGTTCTGCGTGGTAGTCTGACCCCAGCATCGGGAAGCCACCCTTGTACTCCCGAACGCTTCCGTCCTCGAATTCGTAGGCGGATAGCCAGCCGTCGTCGTCGGTCTGCTTCCCGGAGAGTTCCGTTTCGACGATCTCGACCGGGTGATTGTCGAGCATCGTCTGCGTCTCGTCGCTCCACTCCGGCGTTTCGCCGCGGGTCAGGATGTCAACGTCGTCGGTGTAGTTCAGCATAATCATCGCGACGTGGGCCGCGGCTTCGCCGGTCCCCATGACGAACACCGGCTCACCGACAAACATGAACGCGTCACAGTGGAGACACCAGTGCAGCCCCTTGCCGGTCCGTGGCAGCGGCGGGTCCGGGCGCTCATCGGCGAACCCGGTCGCCAGCACGACTCGCTTGACCGCCAGTTCGCCGTCGCTTGTCGTCACCGTGAAGCCGTCCTCCTCGTCGGCGAGTGGGTCCACTGACTCGACAAAGCCCCGCTCGTAGGTTCCGCCGTAGTCCTGCACCTGTTCGCGCGCTGTCTCCAGGAATTCGTTCCCTGAGACATCCTCGGTCACGCCGATGACGTTGTGCGTGTCTGTCATCATCGCAGCGCGGCCCCCACCGCGGTTGATAACAATCGTGTCCATCCCCAGCCGGGAGGTGTATAGTGCGCTCGTCAGTCCGGCAGGCCCGCCGCCGACAACGGCCACGTCGTAATCGTACTGCCCGTCAGTATACATTACCGTAGTGTACGTGCTCAAGGAATAAAAACAGCAGAACGGCGGCGACCGACACAGCAATCTGACGCTGGTGAGCCACGCTATGAGTGACGCGAACGACCGGTTCGCTGGCAGTCCTCTCTCACCCCGGGCCAAGGGCTGCGATGTCGGCCCCGACCGTCGCCTGTGCATCAGCCGGATTCGGGTCACTGTCGGCCAGATGCGTCCACTCGTGGGTAGGCAGTGCCGACAGATGGTCCGTGATTGCGGTGCTGTACGGCGTCGCCTTCACGGTGCTCTCACTGTCACCCCAGATATGATTGATAACGGTCATCGAATCGATGCGTATCTCAACCGATTCCGGGTCACACCGTGTCGCCAGCGCCTGCAGTCCAAGGTGGAGGGCAGCGTATTCGGCGACGTTGTTGTTTGTCCGGGAGCCGACCGGTCGTCCGAGCCGGGCAATCGGTGTCTCGTCCGCCTGAATCACAGCACCAGCACCAGCTGGGCCGTTACTGTGTGCGCTGCCGTCCACATAGAGGACAACTCGTGACGCGGCGTCGTCGGTCGTTTCTTGCTGTGTCGGGGGTGGGCTGGATTCGAGGAGATCATCGATTGCGGTCCGTATCTCAGCAGCAGACGTTTCCGGGTCGAACAGGCCGCCGTAGCCGGCAACGGCAGCATTGATCCCATCGATAGCGGGGGTGAGCTCGTAGCGATACAGCGCAAGCAGCTCGTCGACCCGTGTTGCCAGCGGCGAGAGCGTCTCGGCTGGCAGACGCTCTCTGTCACCTGCCGGCTGATCGTGACGGTCCATCAGTAGAGTGTAACTGCGGGCGAGTAAAAGACACTTCGCCGCGACAGGCCCAAAACGGCCGAACACATACTACGGCTATTGGGTGATGACTGCGCCAACGCTACTCGTGAGCCAGTCCGGACAGCTCACGCAGGGGCTGTCTGCGATTGTTTCGCCACACAGCGACGGACCGGTTACCACGTTCGTCACCGACCGCCCGGAGGACAACCAGTACTACCTTTCGCCTGCAACTGTCGAAGCCGTCGAACAACGCTGTTCCGACTCCGACGACGGGCCCGCGACTGTGGTTGTTGACGGTGAGATGCACCCGGGACAGAGCGTTGATTTGCAGACGCGACTTTCGCCGGTCACGGTTCGAGATAAGCGTGCCGCAGTCTGGGAGTGGCTTGGCGAAGCGAACCCTGTTGCAGCGACGTGTCTGGAACTCCAGCAGGCTCGGATTGCCCGCCGCGCGGCCGCCGCCGAGCAACGCGACGCAGCGGAACAGGGCCCATCCGGGACAAGTGGCTCTGTCACAGCGCATGACGAACGGATACAGGAGCTACGGGACACACTCGAAAAGCGACGAACAGCGGCCCGCCAGCGGGTCCAGACCAGCTACTCGTCCGTCGACGGCCGGATAATGCTGCTCGGTCGGGTTAGCGCTCCGACGACCCCCATCTGGGCTGCCCTCACTGAAACAACTGCAACCGCTACTGTTGGCCGACCGGCCCAGCCGACGACTGCGACGGCGACAGTCGGGCCGCATACGCTGGCGGTGACCGATACGCCCGGAATCCTCGGCAGCCACGGTGTCCCGGACTGGCTGCAGAACGCCCTCCCCGGCTTGACAGCGGCAATTGAACAGGCCACGTGCGTGCTGGGCGTCGGTAAGGACTGTGAGACTCTGCTCACCGCGGTTGCTGAGGAGTTCGATGTCCGGTGCCGAACCCTGCCATCCGACACCGAGTCCGCGGCCCGCGACGCGCTCGACACACTGCTCGAAACATCGGAGTTCGCGGTCAAACTCCCCTACAGTGACGCCGCACATGCGCTTGTGTCGGACTTACACGGGGAAGCGACCGTGCACGCAACTGAATACGACGATGCGATTTATGTTCGTGTGGAGGTGTCACAGGCAACAGCACGTGACCTTCACCGCCGCGTCTCGGAAGTCGACGGTGATGTACAGCCGTACAATTCCAGTGAGTGATGCACTAGCTGTGACGCACTTGTCCGGTCGCGTTGGCCTCGCCTCCAGTTATATTAGCGACGACAATCGTACTGTCTGCTCTCCCGCACGAACAGTGTTATTCTCCCGGAGAACCATATGTCCTGCATGGGTCAGACGACGCTCACTGGTGTCGACATTGCGTCGCTTCGGGAGACGTATCTACGGAAGGTCACTGAAACCCTCCCGGCGCGAGCACGGGCGAGCGGGGACTGGCCAATTCACCGAGACCACTGTTTCAGCCGCGTCGTCTTGGATACCGTGTTTGAAGACGAGTGGTACGACCACGTCAACGGGCGGCCGGCGTACGAACACCTCTCTGTGGCGGAACTCACGCTAGCTATCGACATCGCCGACCGGATGCTCGACGAGGGACGGTCCGCAGTCGCCGAACTGAACAACAATTCGCTTCGGTGGCGTGGAAAACTCGAGTAGCAGATACCGTACAGCTACCCAGCGGTTGCCGCGTTGCTTGCTCCAATGACTGGACGCGACGGATGGGAGCCCAAATAAGCCGTCGCTGCCTACCGGATAGATATCTGATGACCGTCGACCGAATCGAAGTAAGTCACACCGCTGCAGAGAAAGCCGACCGATATCTCACGCCAGGACAACTCAAGACCGTACTGCGGGACCACACTGGGTACGTGTGCCGACGCGCGTCACCGAACCACGACGACCTGTACCCGGACAACGAATTTACACTGCGGGGTGAGTTTTACGGACTACCGCTTGACATCGTGTTCGCCATCGAAAGCGACCACGTCGCAGTCATCACGCAGATGTCACAGCACAGCGACAGCCTGCGCGGACAGTTCTACGAGTACGTCGGCGATACCGCCAAGGACGCCGTCGAACACGCCCGGTCCTAAAGCGCATGATTGCAGCGGACTGTCCGCAGTTGGGACCGCAGTTAACAGCACTGAGACCGTAGCTGTGGCCACGATGGACAGACGGACCTTCCTTGCTGCGAGCGGGCTCACGGTCGCAGGGACACTCGCGGGCTGTAGTGCCCCCAGTGACAACCAACAAGGGGACGGCGATACAGCCACGGATTCTATACAGACGGCTCTGTTGAATCACTAGACGGCGTCGGGATAGGTCGCTAAATCAAAGGAGTTGAAGCGGGATGATTCGGTTGCCTATGACACAAATCTCCCGCTTCACTGGTGAGATTGTGCCGATTGCTC
>NZ_JAAOHT010000109.1:0-9263 GCF_011440255.1 Haloarcula sp. JP-Z28
ACTTGAGCAATCGGCACAATCTCACCAGTGAAGCGGGAGATTTGTGTCATAGGCAACCGAATCATCCCGCTTCAACTCCTTTGATTTAGCGACCTATCCCGACGCCGTCTAGTGATTCAACAGAGCCATTCCAAGGCAACAAGACTGGGGAAAAATCATATAATGGCGATTTTAGTTTAACAGTCCCAACGAAACTGTCCGCAAATGAGTGGAAAGATATCCTGCGAAGCGGCGAGAACAGGGCATCTCACGTTGATGAAGTCACACCCGCAAGTGGACAAGCAGTGACGATAGTTTTTGATACTGCAGACTATGATATTAAATGCTCCCCGGTCGGTGTTGGAAAGGATCCGGACAATAGCCCCGAATATAGCGCAGGAAATGGTAATCAAGGTCGGAGTGGAAATACACTAGGACCTGAGGTACCACGTATCTCAACCGATAAAGTATCTGTAAAAAAAAGCGATTCGTTCAATCTCACAGCAGTAGTTAATGATCAAGGAAGAGGAGGGAATGATATTATCCAAGCTCAGTGGTCATCGAATAAGTCTACAAATAGAGCACCCAACCGGCGGTCTAATATGTCCGCTTCAGACGGAGAATTCGATCAGCCGAAAGAAGACGTTAACCGATCCATAGATACCGCTGGTTGGGCTACTGGCCACCACGAATTATCCATCCGTGGAACGGATGGGAACCTAACACAGGGCCCCACAAATTCGACAATCGTAAACATCGCACCGCTAGCCAGTGCAGAGCGCGCTCAGATAGTCAGTTCCAGAAAAACCCGTAATAACGACGGTGATGGTGTGCAAGACACTGTAAAGTTCACTCTAGAAAATACCGGGTCTTCTCCAGTTAGTATACAAAATATTACAATTCGCGATGCTGAGAACTTCCAGGTAGATCAAGTTGGAAACGGTTCAACTGTTTTTAATAGAGGATGGTCTTGGGATGATGCAGGCCCAGAGATTGTGAGTAGTCGTACCGGAAGTCTATACGACTCGACTGATGGTCCCGTCCCACTGAGAACCACGGTGCAACTCCAATCAAATGAGGTGGTCTCAGATGGTGAGCAAACAGAATACACGATTACTGAGTTCAGGGATAATCGCTTTGGTGGATTCGGTAGTAATGAGGATCCTGGCTCGCAAGTGACGTTGACTCTCGGGTTTGAAGACGGGAGTGAAAAAACAGTAACGTTGGATAATCTCTGAGGTAGTGTCGTCGGCGTCCTTGCTACTGGCACTCTCGTGTTCTCCAGTTCGCTAACTCAGTCTGGCCCGACTGTCGATGAATCATATTCGTAGTGCTCGCTATCACTATCCCTGTTACCACCGCTTACGCACTTGCTGAATGGTTCGTTGAGGGGATTAAGGAGAGAAACAAATGACGGTTAGAAATCCGGGCGGGTAGCTAACCAACAGCTGCGCGTTTTTTCGGGGTCTTGTTGGTTAGCACTTTTCGCGACACCCTGTCCTGCCACATACTTAGTCAATCACATCGACAGCCGCGTAATCCCGTCTGATGACGGTGAACCAAACTGAACTAGCTGTGGAGCATCTTCGAACCGCTGGTGAGCATGATTTTCGGGATGGATCGTCGCTGTCGGCGGCGCACTACCGCCGACGCGACAGTGTCACCACTGACGACCGCTGTCCGGCCCGATGGACAGCTACCGGAAGAACCGTCATCAATTAGTGCGGGGCGCCGCCAGACTGCATATCCTCGCCAAGCAGACGCTTACTCTAACCTGATGTGATCAACTGAGGTTGGAGAGCGCGTTACTGTAGAGATTACCGATGTTAGAGAAAACGTCGCCTTCGCTCAGGTTGTTACACGGGGCAGTTCCTCTGAGTAAACTGTCCTAGATCTATTCCTCGTTGGCGTAAACGAGTTGCAGTGCTTCACGAAGGTAATAAAGCACTTTGTCATCATCGGTCTGCTGATGAGCGTGCCGGATGTGCTTTTCAACGGGGTTATCGGTTTCAGTTTCGACGCTTTCTCGAGGCACATATCCGTATTTTATTGTAACTTAATATACCTGCTGGTTATTTGCTAGATATTGATGTACCACCCGTAATTAATTGGCTTGTTATCGGTGCGCAACCAATACCAGTTTGTCTACTGTACCTGAGATGCAAATTGATTCGTTGAAGAATGTCAAGTAGCGGTCCCAACAACATACCGGTCATCAGATGAGATGCTCGATGGACCCGCCGCCCCGGGCTAACTCAGACTGCTCAGACGAGGCATCTGTCTTACGCTCGGAGAGCGGCTCCAGTGAAACGGACTGTTGTATCGCCGTGAACTTCGACCGTAGTTGGCTGCTCGTCGAACGCACTAACTCTTCGTCTGGCCATGATTGACAGGAATGTGCTTAGTTCCACTTTATACTGATACTTATTTCAAATAAAAAGGTATCCAATGAATGCCCCGAGACCATGTATAAGAACGAGATCAGGCAGGAGAATGCCGCACACTCCGATCAGTTGGAGCACTAACGTAGGCCCAGACTGAACAGTCAGAGAGAGTACGCCATACTCAAGCAGGGACAAGACAAAAACCCCAGCTGTGACCGCTTTCAGACTCTGAATTCCGTCATACGCGATAGCCCGGGTACTATCCGCGCCACGGAGTGGAAGTCCATGATTTCGGATGTCGATGAAGGTGCGAATTAGTACCCATGCCGCCAGTACAATTACGCCAAGGGAGCCAGCAGCGACAATCATTATTCCGGCGCTGAGGATTGACGTATCGCCACCTAACGCGGTAAATGACCCAAAAATTACGACCGGCAGTGCGATCACCCAGACTGCAACCGATAGTGCTGTTAGTAGTATCTCAACTGGCAGGGTATTCGCCGACATCCATGCTTGAATCCGCTCCGTACGTGAGGGCGGGGCCGCTATTCCTGATTGTCGCGGTGCAGCTGTTGGACCGCTGGAGGGCTCGGAAGGCATATTCGGCGCCAATATCCCAACGCGAAAAATTCTTATCAAGTAGCCTGTAATAACCCCGTTCACACCGTAGTGGTTCTATTACTTGATCAAGAGAAAGAGACACGCCTGCAAGGGCTGAAAGACCAACTTGAGGCGACCGAGGGTGACGAAGCTGATGAGCTCCGTAACGAAACCGATAGGAGTTATGGAACCTGTCGAAAAACAATTTTGAGTCGAATCTTACGGTCTTAGCATCGGCTATAGCATTAATTGTCCCCATATACCGGCAAAAAAAACATTTTTCGACAGGCTCTATGGTGACTTTATCTGAGTCTCTGTGGTAATTTCCTCGAAGTTCCCAATTGTTAATTGGCAGAATATCTGTGCGAAAGTGGTCCGCGCACTCCAAACGGCGGTTTCATCATCTGCTTTGCCGCCGCGAATACTAAGTAAAAACACGTCAAGGTCGACTATCAGAATCCGCTCAGCATACTCGTTACTTTGATTGACCTGGGAAGAATAAAATATGTCGATATTGTCATTATCGATCCACGAACTATCGATTGTCTGACCGCTCTTTGCAAGTAGTGTGACGCCGATACCACGCTCACACGCTGCTTCCAGTGCTGTTACCAAATCTGGGCTTGGGTCAACAAGGTCTGGGCTACCATATAGAATTGTTTGGTTCGCTTCGGAAGCTAGTTTAGCAATCCTCTCGGTAATAGCTGTTTTTCCAGTAATTGACCAGACATCTTCGTTCTCTTCGGCTTCGTTTCCAGTAGCAGGTTCCAACGACTCAAGATAATCAAACACACTATCACGCTGAGTTTCAAACCGATTTTCAAGCTGTGCTTTTGCTTCATCCAGTGAAACAGGTTGGAATACCTGTGGATTCGACTGCTGGATGCTAATGAACCCGCGACTCTCTAAATCGTGTGCTGTCGTGTATACTTGCGGCCGGGGAACCTCGGTTACAGAAGCTATCTCACGGGCAGTCCCGCTCCCAATCTCAACGAGTGTAATGAACACGCGTGCCTCATACGTTGACAACCCTAGCTCTTTCAATGACTCAGTTGCTTCGTTATCGCTCATTCTATTGATTCTCCGAATGCTTTACTATCGTGTGTACTGTTATTATCCGATCTTTGAACATTGTGTATCCAATCATATTTGAATGGAGTTCGCTCATTGATTCACCCGAAAGTTGTTTCCAGACAGGAACCGAGTGATATCAGATTCAACGAATTGGGACCAGATCACAAGTGCAGAGGGGACAATAATTATCGATGCAAGATACGAGTAAAGAATTGTCAGCCCGGTCAATATGCCGAACTGTCCAAGCACTGGTGTGATTGCAATTACGAGCACCCCGATTCCTGATACTGTTGTTAACATTGAACCGGTAAGCGCTCCACCAGTACCGCGGACTGTAGTAGTGAGTGCGATAAAGACATCTGTACCTCGTTCATATTCTTCTGAGAACCGGTGGATCAGGTGCGCAGAATAGTCTGTTCCAAGCCCAAGCCCGATCGAGAGGATGGTTCCCGTTAGGACATTAAATGGAATCCCAAGGTAACGCATCGTTGCAGCGATGCCAGCAACAGTGATCGCAATAGGTAGGAGGTTAACTACCCCAAGAAGGGGCCGGCCTTCGAGCGCGGCATACGCGATAATAAGAAAGATACCAGACCCCACGAGAGCAAGAGCGAGACTAATCAACGCTGACTCACCAATCACGTCTGAAACTGCTTTGAGAACAATTACGCCGCCAGTTGCAGTTGCCTTAAACCGGAAGCGATCCGCAACAGTGCGGGTGTCAGAAGTCACTTCATCCTGTGTTGCGTCGGCTTCAACAGCGTACTCAATACGCGCTGACGTATAATCGTCGGTGATATAATTCAGCGCCTGTCCTCGCGCTGGTGAATCAAGTAAGGCATCATAGATTGTTACCAAGTTATCATCTGGAATCCCGTTTGCGTTCCGGTCGTTTTGGGCGACAAGCGCAGCGAACTCGGGATTTCGTTCAGCGTACGACCGTATAACAGTAATAATAGATGTTTCACGGGCATGACCGTCATCAATAATGAAGCTATCCGGTGGAGAGTCTCCTGCGCGGTACATAGATTCAAGCGCTCCATCATCTGTTAATGACCCTTCAATGTACACTGTTGTTGTATCTTCCTCGCCAGTTTGGAACCGATCCTCAAGGAAATTCGTTGTTTCTGTCACTGTGTACTCACTTGGCTGTACACTTGCTGGTAAGTATTCCAGATACTCTGGATTTTCTTCGGGTGGCAGAAAATCGTCCTGCGAGAACCGCGACTCAACTCCAGATCCATAGACACCAACCCACGCTGTGCTGAGTACCAGCACGATGACGAAGGTCTTTGGAGCTGCTCTACCGATGTGTACGCCAGCCAAAAGAACCCGTCCAAGTAGTGAGTCCTCCGAACCCATCGGTTGTGACCCAAACGTCGGAATCGGATATCGCTGGCATAATTGATCAGCATAGACCTTGCTTGCAGGAAGAAACACTCCAAAGATGAGGAATGTAAATACAATGCCGATGGCAGCGACGATGCCAAAGTCTTGAATCGATCCCAATGGGCTACTCATATTTGCAGCAAAGCCAACCACAGTAGTCCCAGTGACAATAGCAAATGCAACGAGCAACTGATCCGTAGTGGTCCGCATGGACTCTTGAATCCCGTATCCCTGGACCCGCTCTTCACGGTAGCGATTGATCGCATGAATGCCGAAATCAATCCCGACCGCAAGTAGCAGGGGAGGGACTGCAATTAACAGCTGTGAGAACGCGATGCCTGCCAGGCCCATAAAGCCGAACGTCCAGAGAATTGCCATCGCTAACGCTACCACACCTAATAGAAGGTCGACAGGGTCGCGATAAGCGATGATAAGGAAAAACAGGATCAGTCCGACTGCAGCGGGTACTACTAGAGCTAGTGAATCGCTTATCACTGATGACAGCTCTTCAGATGTGAGGCCACTGCCGAAAACAGTGATGTCACCGCCGACGGAATCAACAACAAAGACTGCTTGTTGCTGTATACTAGTGAGTGGACTTGATCCGCTGCTACCTGGACCGCTGTCGGTTTCGGTTTGCAGTTGATGTGTAACAATCCCGATTGTTGCCGAAGCGCTGGCTGAACGAGCATTGAAGTCGTTACTGAGACTGGCCCGAAATTGTGGATTTCGCTCAGCGGCTGTTTGCACAGCTTGGTCGATCTCACTCGGTGTCGCGGTTTCAACGACACGGATCTGCTCTTCGAATGTTTCTGCAGACGGATCAAGGGTTCTGGCAACTGCCTGTGCGACGCTTGTGGTGGATTCGACCTGTATCTCAGGGTTCTTTGACAGCCGATGCTGCGCTCGAAGCATCCGCAGTAATTCTGGCTTCGACAAGACATTCTGGCCTGAGTGGATTAGCTGTGTCGTCCCTGTGTCACCCTCAAATGTGATTCGCTCAAAGTTGTTGTTTACTTCGTCCAACGCATCGGCTGCCGGAACATCGTCGACAAATTGACTGGTCCCAGACTCTGTGCCAGACTGCCCAAGGCCAGTCGCAAACACGCCTGACAGGATCAAAAAAACGAGGATAACCTGTTTTGGCCGATCCGCAATCCAGTGGTCTGCGATGTCGATATACCGCTGGTAGTTGAGCTCGAAATCCATGGATTAGCTTGACCACCGCCGCCAGCCACCGATTCCAGCGACCCCAATAATGACGAACACGCCCAAGACAAGAGGGAGTGGGAAGCCGCTGTCTTCAGGTTCTGTTACGACAATTGCGGTGGTATATGTTTTCGAGACTTCAGAGTCGCCATCTGGCATTTCGTACTGGAAGTCAAGTGAGACTGGGTATGTTTTCGGCAACGCATCACCTGCCGCAGAGAGTGCGATGGTAACTTCGGCTGTTTCATTTGCCGCCAGCGATGTGATAATCGCCTCATCGTTATCACTGGATAGGGGGCTTTCAACAAACGCCTTTGCTTCGACGTTTTGTAGTGGTTGCTCACCGTTGTTCGTAATTTGTACCGTTACGGCTTGGTCACTCCCAGCCGCAATTTCATCTGTAGCAGTTTTAATAGTGAATCTGTCGCGCTTGGGTTCAATTCTTGCTCTTGTCTCTAATCCATCACTTCTCTGCACATCGCCGCGCGTGTTCCGATAACGAGTTGTGAGATTGAATTGCTGAACGCTGGCACTTCCTGCGTCACTTACCGTTACGGTGTACTCAAAGTTAGCACGCTCACCTGGAGCAATATCAGGAATCGCGTATTCTGAGGAGTCCACTACAATGTTTGGGTTGGATGGAGAGAACATCACAACTGGATTTGTAACCGTATCGGGCCCGTTGTTAACAACTGTTCCCGAAACTGTGCCTTCCTCACCGACGCGAAGATTTGTTGAGACGTTTGTAACTGAAAAAGACTGCTCAGCAGTCGGTCGCACTCCGGTAGTTAGCGTTCGAGAGGACCGGTCAATCCCATCGGTGTCGCGGTAGTTCACCGTGAGATCAACAGAGTATGCTCGAAGTGTGGCGTCGTCAACCATTTCAACGGTATATTCGATGACGCGTTGTTCGTCTGGCTCCCACGACCCGATATTTGCCGTTGAACTCTTTGATCCGGTCCCAAAGAGAAGTTCATCGCTGGAAGACGCTGCAGCAACGCTCGCGTCCCGTGCTGCTCGGTCACCAACATTCTCTATCGTTACAGTGAGATTTCCGCGGTCACCGACTTGTGAAGTAGTTGTTGAGTCGACAATATCGAATCGCGACTGACTGCGCACACGAATCGTCACATATTCTGTTCGACTCCGGTCGAAATCGTTGTATTCGGGTCCAAAGCTATCGTAATTGACACTCCGAGTAGATGCATAGCTGATTTTGACCGGAACTCGGTATGTCCCTGGTTCCGCACTATCTTTGATCGTGATGTTCACAGGTGGAGCTGATGCTGTCCCTGTTGGTACATTTCCGATGCTGACTGAGCCAGTATTTATTTCAATTGGTGCGGATCCAGATTTAACATCGGCTGTGACACCACGAGCGGTTGTGATGCGATTTTCATACTCTGCAGGGCCTCCTTTTCTAATTGAGCCTCTATTTACTATTTCAAGCCTAAGTTCTGCCTGAGTCCCTGGTTCAAACTCTTGGGTGGGGGCATTGAGATCAATATCTGGAGATCCAATTACTTGTCCAGAATTCCCCGCTGTTTGTGCAGTTACTGGAGCGATAGTTGAACCAAGAAGCACGGCAGAAAGAATAGCTGCAACCGCAATAGAACGTACGTGATTATAGATCACGGTTCACCTGAGTAACTTCATTCGGACACACTCGCGCTGAAAACATCTCCTGGGTTGGGGCCAAGTCGGCTTGTTTGTACATACCTACATACAGACTGTGTTAGGAACCTTAAGAATGTTTTCTCATTGTTTGATAGTGCTAGTGGCCCCACCATTCGTATTTATTTAATACGTATCCCCCCTGTTGCGTTGCAGTAGCGAGCCTCTCCTAGAGAATCGGTCGTTCTTGATGGATTTTCTGTGCGTCTTCAGCCATCCGTTCTATAGTAGTCATTAGAAATAATTGCTCACTTTTGGAAGCGACAGTTGGTCGAGAGCGGTATCGATCGCGGTGGTCAGTTGCTCAAGCGAGTCGAAGAACCAGTTGCTGAGAGCGTTTTGGAGTTGTCGCCAACACTCTTCGACAGGATTGAGTTCCGGCGAATACGCCGGCAACGTGACGAAGGCGAGGTCGTCACGGGCCGCCAGGTCCGTGACGTCCGACGCCTGAAAGTACGGCGCACCATCCAGCACGACGATCAAGTCTTCTTCGAATTCTTCGCATAACGCGAGAATGAAATGTTTCGCGTGATCGGCGGTGACGTATTCGGTAAATCGGGAGAAAAAGCAGTCGCCGTCTTCGGTGATCGCGCCGAGCAGACACGTCCAGTCGAGTTGACCGGACAGTTCGACGCTCGGCCGCGTGCCGCGCGGAAACCACGCGGCACGCGGCTCGACTTGCACGGATTTCTTGGTCTGGTCGATACAGACTACGGTGGCGTCCATATCCCGCCGCTTTTTTTGAGAGTGCCGTGGAACTTTTCTTGCTCGTCTTCGTCGGCTTCGGCGGCTTTCCGGCGCGGTTTCTGATAACTCAATCCCGCTTCTTCTGCCGTGTTGAATAGATGCTGAGTCACGGTTAGAGTGGCTCACAGAGTGGTTCCATGTTCGAGATGGCGAACATGAGGACAATTTCACGGAACTGCCGGTACCAACCCAGCGCTCGCACGGCAT
>NZ_JAAOHT010000011.1:0-75062 GCF_011440255.1 Haloarcula sp. JP-Z28
TCCTCGCGCCAGACCTGGCCGTCCTTGACGTAGACGTTCCACGAACAGGAGCCGGTGCAGTTGACGCTGTGGGTCGAGCGGGCGACGGAGTCCCAGTCCCACTCGTCGCGGTACAGGTCCTCCCAGTCCCGATACGGATACGACCCGATGGGGTCGTCGACCGCTTCGAGGCCGTCCATGCCGTCGTCGGCGAAGGACAGCCCCGTCGCGCCAAGCAGCGATGCGGCTCCGAGGCCACGAACGAAGTCGCGGCGACTGATTCCAGCACTGTCCCCCTCGTCGTCGGTCAGGTCGTTTCTACTCATTGGTGATGAACACTGTCGCAGTCGCGCAGGCAGCCCCGACGATAGCCAGTGCGATGCCGGCGAGCGTGCCGCCGCCGACTTCGAGGCCGGCGGCGACCAGCGCGAGGCCGACCAGCTTGCTCGTCGTATCCAGCAGGCGATACTGCCGCTCTGTGAACTCGACGCTCGCAGTCATCCGTCTCCCTCCGGTTCGGTGTTATCTGGTTCATCCCCGACGGAGCCGCCGTCCGCGGCCACGTCGCTCTCCTGTGCCGGCGTGGGCTCGCCGTCGCGCAACAGCAGGTACGTGATGCCGCCGAAGATGGGTGGGACGACCAGCAGCGCGGCCGTCAGGATGGGGTTGACCACGTTCGTCGTCGTTCCGAGCACCTGGTCCGCGAGGATGTTGTTCATCCCCGCAATCGAGGCGATCATGATGAACGCGACGGCGGCCACGCCAACACCGGTCTGCCAGGCCCGGTCCAGCGGGTCCGCGGTGAAGTGGGTCGGTTCCGTCCGATCGATGAATGGCCAGATTGCGACCGCGGCAAACACCAGCCCCGGGAGGACGATGCCGCCGACGAACTCCCCGTTGATGTGGGCCGGGCCGATGTTGAAGCTGATCTGTGGCAGGAGCTTCAGGAAGCCGTACACCCACATCAGGAACCAGTCCGGCATGATGAGCTCTGGCGTGGATGCGGGGTTGTTCGGGCCGTACTCGGCGACGTTGTGGACAGGGAGCAGGCCCGCAAGCGCCGATAGCGTCGCCGCGGTGACGAAGAACACCACCGCGGAGACGGCGGCCTGGTTCGGGAACGCCGGCAGGCCGATGATGATGTCGTCGTCCTCCTCGTCGACGGACTGACGGCCGCCGGTCACGTCGCCGTCCCGCGGGGCCTCGGTGTGTTTCTGCCGGATGAGGATGGCCATGTGGACGGCCAGGCCCACGGCGATGGCCGCCGGTATCACGAGGACGTGCAGGAAGTACAGGCGCGGGATGGTGGCGCTTGAGGGGAACTCACCCCCGAACACCACCTGGCCGAGGAAATCACCTGCCAATGGTATTGATATCGTGAGGTTGTAGCCGATGCTCGTGGCTGTGGCGGCGAACTCGTCGAACGGCAGGGCGTAGCCGGTGTAGGCTGCGCCCATCGAGAGCGCCGCCAGGCCGGTGCCGACGACCCAGTTTGGCTCCCGCGGGTTGCGGTACGCGCCCGTGAAGAACACCCGCAACATGTGCAACCCTATTGAGGCGACAAAGAGGTGAGCCGCCCAGTGGTGGAGCCGGCGGATGAACATCCCGAAGGGCACGTCGTAGGTGATGTGCAACACCGAGACGAACGCTTCGGGCATCTCCTCGCCCTGGAACTTCTGGACGCTGCCGTCGTACTCCACGTCGGAGGTCGAGGGTTCGAAAAAAAACCCGAGGAAGACCCCCGACAGAATCAGGAGGAGGAAACAGAACAGCGCCACCTCCCCCAGCAGGAACGAGTCCTCGGCCGGGAACGCCTTCCCGAGGAACGTCTGGCCGTTCTCCAGATCGAGGCGGGTGTCGAACCAGTCGTAGACGGCTTTGGCGCGGGACATTATCCACCTCCTGGGCCGACTGGCCCCTCGAAGTCACCGGTGGCGACGAGGAATCCGTCGCTGGTCACCGTAATCGGAAGCTGTGGGAGCGGTCGTCCCGGCGGGCCGCCACTGACTGCCGCCCCCTCCAGAACGTTGAATTTCCCGAAGTGACAGGGGCAGACGACGAGGTCGTCCTCCCGGTCCGACACCATACAGCCGGCGTGGGTACACACCTTCGAGAAGGCGGCGTAGCCGTTGACTGTGAACCCCTCCGAGATGTCGCTGCCGTAGTCGGACTCGGCGTAGCGCACCAGCAGTGTGGGCGCGTCCTCGATGCCGGGTCGTGGCTCCGGGAACACAGTCATGTGTTCGCCCTCGGAGAGCCGGCCCTCGGTGATACGCTCGCCTTCGCCGTCGACGAGGTGGATGCCGTCGGAGTACACCGGTCCCTTGTACCCCCGCTCGAACACCTGCGTGGTGCTGGCGAGGGGCGCGGTGAGGCTGGCGACGGCAGTCAGGCCGCCGACGGTCGCGAGGAACTTCGCGAAGTCACGCCGGCGGAGTTCCGCACGGGCGTCCCCGTACAGCGTTGGAGATGTACCGGTGGCCCCGTCACACGAGCAGTCGTCGCCCTGTTCCTCGTCGTCGTCATCGGGTTTCGGATAGTCTATCATTCGTGCCCCCTGATTTCGGCGACTTCGACGTGTGGCATGAACCAGGCGTAGTACGCGACCGTCGAGAGCGCGAGCGAGAGGAACATCCCGGTCGCGTACAGCCCGAAGTACTGGGTGCGGGCGAGCGTGAGGTACTCGCCGGTGAACAGCGCCGCGAAGACGATAGAGAGGACCGTCAGCCCGCTCATGGCGACGAGTCCCTCTATGGCGTCCGAGGCGTCGTGGTACTCGACGACCCAGCGGTGGTCCGTGTTGAGCCACGGCAACGAAACGGTCCCGCCGTCAGTGACAGGCTCGGCCTCGTCGGGCGGCCGGACCGCCCTGTTCATAAACTGGTGGGCGGCCGTCAGCACGCCCACGAGACCGAACAGGGCGACCCAGACGACGACACCGACCTGGCTCGGTGACAGCTTGTTCGGCGTCTCTACTGGGCTTTCGAGCGGCCGGATGTCGCTGACGCTCTCGTCGATAGCGATTTCCTCCGACGGTGGTTCGCCGTGCAAGGCGACGTACCACATCGGCAGCAACACCGCTGTTATCAACAGACCGATGAGTATCGTGTTGCGTCTCATAATCTTGTGTTATCTCGGTTCGCCAGCGATTCGAACGGCTATCTGTGTCGCTGTATTCGGGGTTTATGCCAGCACCCCGATGAACTGCCAGCCCGACATCTTAGGCCCATTATATGGCGGTTTTTTATACGAACATGTTCGCGTGACCTTTCTTATGTGAGCCGAGTCATCTATCGAACATGTCGGGCCGAATACTCGCCGAGGTCGAAGTGTTCGGTCCTCGGTCCTGTCACGTACAGCCCCACGCTGATGAGGAGTGGTCAGTGTCGTCGGTCTCCCGAAGCGTAACGAGTGCCGCTGCTGACCCCGTCATCGAAGAGTTTACCCTCAAAGGTGGTGACGGGCCGCCGTCAGTGCTACAGACCGATGGTCTGAACGTTGACCACGTGTTCGCCTACGAGCAGCGACACGTTTTCCAACTGTCCAGAGCGGCCGGGCAGGGCTGCGTGTGTGAACGTATCGAAGCAGCCGGCTGCGTCGTTCATGAGTTCACGGCGGACACCGAATCCCTCGTCGTCACCTTCCTCGTTAACGATGTTCCGACCCTGCGAGAGATTGTCGCTGACCTCCAGTCGGAAGGCGAGGCCGTCAAACTCCGGCGGCTACTGGAAGACACCCCCACCGAGGCGGACCGGCCGGTCGTGCTTGACCGCGCAAAACTGACTAGCCGCCAGCGCGAGGTGCTGGCTCGGGCCCACGAGATGGGCTATTTCGAACATCCGCGCGATGCGACCGCCGGTGACGTGGCCGACGCGCTGGATATCTCCACTTCGACGTTTACCGAGCACCTCGCTGCGGCCCAGCGAAAACTCCTTGATGACCTGCTTGACTCCTGCTGAGTGGCTCCACTCTGTGTCATGTCAGTGAGGCTGGCACATTCCATAGCAATTATTCCAGCCGGCACGCGAGGTGCCACTGCCGCTAATGACACAGGAACTGGGTCCCCTCGCTCGAACACTGTCGATGCCGTACTACGAAGACTCCCTCCCAGCGCACGACCAGTTTCACGCCAAGCGAGTTCGAGACATCGCGCTTCGGCTCGCGGGCGACTGCAATGGATCGGTCGACCGGGATGTCCTTGCCGCATCAGCGTGGCTCCACGATATCGGTCGGCCCCGGGAGCGGGCCGGTGAAATTGATGACCACGACGACTGGGCCACGGCGGAAGCCGCACAGCTACTCGCGGCCGAAGGCGTGAAACCCGACCGAATCGGCCGTATCAAACACTGCATTCAAGCACATAGTATCCGCACGAGTTCGCCGGAGCCAAGAACGCTGGAGGCGAAACTCCTCTTCGATGCGGACAAGCTGGACGCTGCCGGGGCACGCGGACTCGTCCGACTGGCCTGTATCGTCGGCGAGCGGTCTGGGCGGACGGGTGAGAAATACGCGGTCATCGATGACACGTCAGCTACCGACCTCGGAACGTCGAATTCTCCGGATATCGAACTGCTTCGAGACTGGGCGCAGGAACGATTAGATACGCTGTACACCCAACCCGGCCGGCGTCTCGGTCAGACACGCCGGGAATTCATGGACGAGTTTTTCACGCACTTTGCCGGTGAAATCGGGGTTTCGGGGGAGTGGTAAACGACGTCCACGGAGTCACAGAACCTTTTCCCCTCGCCCCGGCGACACTGCATCTATGACCGAGTTCGACGCCGAGAAGTTCGACGAGAAATACGTCCACTACTTCGAAGAACTCGAAACGGCGTACTCGAACGCGTATCAGGAACTGCACGGGCAGTACGACTCCGAGGTCCTTCGTGGGATCGACCGGCAGATTCTCAGCGAGAGTGAGCCGGTGTACGAGGGCAACGGGACGTTTAGCATCCGGCTTCCCGACGACACTGCAGCGCGTGCGCAGTCGTTGCCGGGCGACGAAGCGACGTTCGACACAGTGCTATCGGCGTTCACTGACGCTATCGAGCGCGAACTCCGTCGGCTGTTCGAATTCGAGTAATCACCCCACGCTGCTCGACGGCTCGCTCGATAGCAGGCGTGCACAGCCTGTTTGCCACTCCTTCTAGCAGCGTCCGGCCCGGCGGATCGAAAACACCAGAATCAATGCAGTTCCGGTGCTAGTCCAACCAATTATACTAATGGCGACCGATTCAGATCTTCACTGTCTCTTTACCGCACCCGTTGAGGAGCAGCACGACTCGTACGTGATCGAGATTCCAAAACAGGAGGTCGAGCTGGGAACGCTGGCCCCCGAGACGCTGTACCGGATCGCACTGTTCCAGTCGGCGGCTGAGGCACCCGCGTCCCAGTCAGAGTCCCACTCCAAGCAAGAGCCGCAGTCTGGTTCCGACTCCAGGCAGGAGCCGAAATCCAGTTCTCAATCCGGACTGCAGTCCGATTCACAGTCCGACGAGCGGAGCAGGGAACCGGAGTTTGGACCGTCGTCCCCGCCCGTTGCCGAGGGTGAGACGCGTGTGGTCGAAATCGAGAACATCGGGGACAAAGGCGACGGCGTCGCGCGCATTGACGGCGGGTACGTCGTCATCGTCTCCAATGCGGATGTCGGGGAGCGCCTCCGCGTCGAGATGGATCAGGTCCGCGAGAACGTGGCCTTCGCGGAGATCGTCGAACGGCTCCCCTACTACGAGTAAGCCACCGGCTCTCTCGGCTGGTTCCTACTTTCGCACTCTGTCCGAGTTGGCCCGACCACTGGCCACGCAACCGAGGGTATATTTCGCCGCCGCCTATCATCTCCGGTATGGGGCACGACCACGACGAAGCGACCGGCCACGACGAGGCAGGTCACAGCCACAGCGAGGATGAACACGGAGAGCAGAGTCACGACCACGGAGAGCACGAACACGACAGTGACCACGACCATAGCCACGAGGAACACACCCATGACGACCATCACGCCCACGACGCCGAAGGGGTTGACATAGGGGTTCTCACAGTTTCTACCTCCAGAACACTCGATGATGACCCGGCGGGGGACATCATCGCCACGGCCTGCGAAGACGCGGGCCACAAAATCGCCGAGCGCCGCCTCGTCGCGGACGAGATGGACGCTATCGAGGACGCTGTCGCTTCCCTGCTAGATGACGGCGTCGACGTGGTTCTGACGACCGGCGGGACTGGGCTCACGCCCGACGACGTGACTGTCGACGCCATCGAACCGCTGTTCGACCGGCCGGTTCCCGGCTTCGGTGAACTGTTCCGCTGGCTCTCCTACGAGGAAGTCGGGCCGATGGCGATGGCCTCGCGCGCGACCGCCGGCGTCGTCGACGACCGTCTAGTGTTCTGCCTCCCCGGCAGTGAGAACGCCGCCCGGACGGGCGCGGAGAAACTCGTCGCGCCAGCCGTGGGCCACCTGCTTGGGCTCGTCCGCCGGTAACGCGGACCCGCACGGTTTTGGGCCGGCGTCGGCTACGGATAGCTATGTCCGAGGAGTTCACGCACGTCGATGAGGAGGGGGACGCACAGATGGTCGATGTGGGCGACAAGGCCGAGAGCCAGCGCCGCGCAGTCGCACGCGGACAGATTCGACTCACCGAGTCCACGCTGGCGGCCATCGACGCCGACGAGGTGGAGAAAGGCGATGTGCTGGCGACAGCCCGTATCGGCGCGATTCAGGCGGTAAAACACACTTGGGAGACGGTGCCAATGTGCCACCAGATCCCCATCACGAACGTCGACATCGAGTTCACCGTTGGCGATGAGGCCGTCGAAATCGTCGTGGCCGTCGAGACGGTCGGCAAGACTGGCTGCGAGATGGAGGCGCTGGAGGGCGTGACGACCGGCCTCAACGTCGTCTGGGATATGGTGAAAGCAAACGAGAAAGACGATGACGGCGAGTATCCCACGACAGCTATCGAAGATATCCGTGTGGTCGAGAAAACTGTCGACCGCTGAGGAAGGGCTACTGACGACAGCCGCGACGCCGCTATGAAAAAGGTCTATCTACGTCGCCCTGCTACTGGCGCGTATGCAAGTCCTCGGTATCGTCGGCCACTCCGACTCGGGGAAGACCACGCTGGTCGAGCGGTTGACACAGCGGCTCTCCGGGACCGGCCGTGTCGCGACGGTGAAACACTGCACCCACGCGCCGGATGTTGACACGGACGGAAAAGACACGGTTCGCCACCGCGACGCTGGAGCGGCCGAGACCGTCGCGCTCACCGACGACGGCGAGTGGTACGCGACGGGGCAGTCGCGGACGCTCGACGAGACGCTGGGCGACCTTTCGCCCGACTACGACTACGTACTCGTAGAGGGGTATTCGGACGCGAACATCCCGAAAGTTGTCCTCGGCGACCGCGAGGCCGCCGACCCCGTCATCCATCGCACGCCCCACGGTGCAGACGCTGACCTTGACGACATCCTCACCGCGGTGGAGGAGCGAGACCCCTACATCACGCTGGAAACACTTGTCGCGGACGTAAAGCGGGACCCGGACGAGGTGTACTCGGGTGCAATAGCGACGTTTACCGGGCGCGTTCGTGCACAGGAGGGGCCGGAGGACCCGCCAACGGAGCTGCTGGAGTTCGAACGCTACGACGAGGTTGCCGCCGAGAAGATGGCCGCGCTCCGGCGGGACCTCGAAGCGCGGGACGGCGTCTACGCGGTCCGCCTGCACCACAAAACCGGTGTGGTCGATGCTGGCGAGGACATCGTTTTCGTCGTCATTCTGGCCGGCCACCGAACTGAGGCGTTCCGCGCCGTTGAAGACGGTATCAACCGGCTGAAAGAGGAGGTGCCGCTGTTCAAGAAGGAAGTCACCGTCGACGAGGAGTTCTGGGCACACGAGCGGTAAGCTGGTGGTGCGACTTTTCCTGCAGTAACCGCTACCGCCACGGCGTCGCCCGCAGTGCATGGACCACCAGCAGCGTCCCGAGCGCGACGCCGAGCAGCACTACTGCCACGGGCAGCGCCGCATCCAGTCCGTCAGAGATGAACGAGGCCCAGATCTGGACAGGGAGCGTCCGCGGATAGTACGCCAGCATCATCGTCGCGCCGAACTCGCCCATCGCGCGGGCGAAGGTCAGTACGAGTCCGGCGAGCAGCCCGGGCTTTGCGAGCGGGACCGTCACCGAACGCATCGTCCCGACCCAGTCGCGTCCGAGCGACCGTGAGGCTTCTTCGAGCCGGTCGTCAATGCCATCGAAGGCGGCCTTGGCAGTGACGACGAAAAACGGCGACGCGACGAACGTCTGGGCGGCGATGACGCCAAGCAGCGACCGTGTCAGCGTCAGGTCGGTAAGACCGCCGAGTCCGTTCGGGCCGACGACGGTCAACAACAACATCCCGCTGACAACCGGTGGGAGGACGAGCGGGAGGACGACGGCACCCATCGCTGCAGTCGCCAGCACGCTGGTGTTTCGCGAGAGCCAGTAGGCAAGCGGGAGGCCAAATACGACAGCGATGGTCGTACTGCCGAGTGCGGCAACGAGAGATGTGACTGCGGCGTTGATGACGTACGTCTCTGTCAGACTCGTCAGCAGCGCCGCCGGGGAGTACGTGATAACGAGCACCAGCACCGGAACGACAAAATACAGGAGTAGCACCGCTCCCAGCGCGGGAACGAGCTCGCGCACGCCGACCGTGTGGCCGGCACTGGTCTCACCGCGTGACAGTGTTCGGGACATCTCCCACTAGTCGAGGATAGGCCTGACGGAGGGTAAATCCGTGTGATGCGAGCCAGTCTCCGGACAGGACTGCCTCGAAGGCTGTACGTGTCGCTTCCTGGGTATTGCGGCGGATAGCCCCGTACTCGATAGGGCTGCCAGTGATTGTCGAGCCGTTCGGCAGCTCGTAGCTGGTGGTCTGATACTGCTCGGCGTATGCGGGGTCGCCAAGATGTATCTCCGGCGGGAACTCCCGGAAGGGGTAGTCCCGTTCGACCGCCATACTCCGGTAGACGAAGGCGGCGTCGACGGCTCCCGTCTCGAACTGCGCGAGCAGTTGTGTCTCGGGGTACGTCTGGTCCGGCGAGAGGATAGCATCTGGTAGGCCGGGTTCGTCGTAGTAGTCCGCCGCGAGGGCCAGCACGAACAGCGTTCGATAGCCAAGCGGGTCAAGCGCCGGGTCAGTACGGCCGAGCGAGACGCTGTCACGTCTGAGCGGCACGTACCACGGCTCTGCGTCCGTGATACGGGTCCCGGCGCTTGTCTCTGGGTTGTACGCAAGTACCATCTCGTTGCTGGCGATCACGGCGTGCCAGGCGGTGTCCATGACCCGGTTGAACAGGGTGGGGTCCGCCAGCGCGACAATAGCCGGGTCGCGCTTCCCGTCAGCGACCAGGCGGGCGGCCTGCACTGAACCGCGGGCTTCGACGGCGATTTCGACGTCTGTCTGGGTCTGGAGCGTCTCGCTGGCTGCCTTCTGTAAACTCCCTGCCACCAGCACGTCTACCCGTTCCTGCCCGAATGCCCCACAGCCAGCGGTTGCGGCGATACCACTCCCCAGTGCCGCAAGTACTGCACGCCGGGTTTGTCGGGCCATTATTCGCTCATTTCTCGTTCGGGTACATCGGTGTTGGGGTTGTTCCCAGTATTGACGGGGTGTCTTTCACGCGTTCGACCATAGTGTTTTATAACTTGGTAGTATAACCTAGTGATTATGACGCAGATGGCAGCAGCGCGGAACGGAACCGTCACCGAGGAGATGGAGCGAGTCGCAGAGCGCGAAGGTGTCGACCCGGCGTTCGTTCGACAGCAAGTCGCTGACGGACAGGCGGTGATTCCCGCGAACGTCGGCCACGACTCGCTGGACCCGATGATTATCGGCCGGGAGTTTGCGACGAAGGTCAACGCAAACATCGGCAACAGCGAGGAGACAAGCGACATCGAGGGCGAACTGGAGAAGCTTCACACCGCTGTCCATTACGGTGCGGACACGGTGATGGACCTCTCGACTGGGCGCAACCTCGACGAGATACGGTCGGCCAACGTCACGCACTCACCAGTGCCGGTCGGGACAGTTCCCATCTACGAGGCGGTCAAGCGCGCCAGCGACCCGAGCGAGATCACCCACGAACTGCTGCTTGACGTTATCGAGAAGCAGGCAAAGCAGGGGGTCGACTACATGACTATCCACGCCGGTGTCCGGATGGAACACCTGCCGCTGACTGACGGCCGTAAAACGGGGATTGTCTCTCGCGGCGGGTCCATCCTCGCCAAGTGGATCGAGGAGAACGGCATGGAGAACCCGCTATACACGAAATTCGAAGCCATCTGCGAGATATTCCGCGAGTACGACGTGACTTTCAGCCTCGGCGATGGCCTCCGGCCGGGCTGTCTCGCCGATGCCGGCGACGACGCACAGTTCGCCGAACTGGACACGCTCGGGGAACTCACGCGGACCGCCTGGAAACACGACGTGCAGGTGATGGTCGAGGGACCGGGGCACGTCCCGATGGATCAGGTCGCTGAGCAAGTCGAACGTCAGCAGGAGGTCTGTGACGGCGCACCGTTCTACGTTCTCGGCCCGCTCGTGACCGACGTTGCGCCGGGCTACGACCACATCACGAGCGCCATCGGTGCGACGGAGGCAGGCCGTGCCGGTGCGGCGATGCTCTGTTACGTCACTCCAAAGGAACACCTGGGCCTCCCGGAAAAATCCGATGTGCGGGACGGACTCGCGGCCTATCGCATCGCGGCTCACGCCGCCGACGTGGCCAACGGCCGCGAGGGGGCACGGGACTGGGACGACGCCCTCTCGGAAGCCCGGTACGACTTCGACTGGCGCGAGCAGTTCGACCTGGCGCTTGACCCCGACCGCGCCCGCGAGTACCACGACCAGACGCTCCCCGGTGACAACTACAAGGAGGCACGTTTTTGCTCGATGTGTGGCGTGGAGTTCTGTTCGATGCGCATCGATCAGGATGCACGGTCTGACGGCGACATGGAATCGATCGAGGCCGACGCTGACGACCGGACTCCCCTCGAAGACTCGTCAGCGGCAGCGGTAAACCGACCGCCGGTCGGTACCCACGACGGGGCCGATATCCCCGGCCCTGACGCCGATATGCCCGCTGATACAGAGGGGAGTGCTGACGATTAGCACGGCGGTAGTTCTTTATAATCGGTGTTCGTTTATTGAAACGATGTCAAAGAAAGTCATCGCCCTCGTCGCGGTCATGGCACTTGCCCTCGTGTACGTCGTCAAGCGGTAACGCTGCGCGAATCGGCTGTATCACCCTCTGAACCTACTGCCGGCCGCCCTGCCTACTGGTCCTCAACGGCGTTGTATTGGGTCGGGTACTATGACGGCCGGCAGTATTCTCTCGGCTTCTGCGCTGTCAGCGGCAGCGCCGTCGCTTTCCGAACCCTTACCCGGCGAACCGCCGTACCAGCGTGTATGTACGGCGTCGTCACCCGTAACGAGGAGGAGACGGAGTGGTCCGAGTTCGACCGGGCGTTCTACGAGGTCAAGGACGTGACCGGCCGCGCTGTCGAACCGATTGCGGGCGCGGTAAACATGGTATCCTGTTTCGGCGACAACGCGGTCGAAAGCGAGGAGGACCTGCTCGCGTTCGACGACGAGGGGACGCCGGCAACGCGGAACCAGCCGTACTTCGACTGGACGTACGTCTGCCCGACCCACGACCGCTACCGCGAGGGCCTGCTCGACATCATCGAGGAGGCCGCCGCCGTCAACGAGGACGTCCGCCTCGATGACGTGGGCTTTCCACGGGACGAGTACTGCCACTGTGACCGCTGCGAGCAGCGCTTCGCCGACAGCGAGTTCGAGGACTGGTCGGCCTGGCGCAGCAACGTCATCACGGAGTTTGTCGCCGAGGCTCGCGAGCGCGTGCCCGGGAAGATGTACCTCACGCTGTATCCAGACCCCTACCCCGGCCACCTCGAGGCCCGCTCGGGCGTCGCGGTTGACGACATCGCCGAGTACGTCGACGAGTTCGTCGTCCCGATCTACGACATGGCGTACTCGACAACCTACTGGCTGGAGATTCTCGCAAAAGGCTGGCAGGACCGACTCTCGACACCCTTTAGCATCGAACTGTATGGCGTCGACGTGGACGTTGACGATCTCTCAAAGGCCGTCGAGGTGGCCGATGAGTACGCCGAAACCGTGCTGTTCGGCTACGACGCGAGTAACGCCCGCGCGACCATCCGCCGGATGAACGCCGACGCCCGCGACGGGCAGTCGTTCGGGCCGGAGTAATCGACCCGACTTCGGCGGCTCACGCTCTGCCGCTGAACCGCTGTCCGCGCCACTGCAGGATCTCTTCGCGGTCGCGCGTATCGGCCGGTAGTTTGTCAAACCACTGGGCCTCGCTGATTTCGTGGTCCGGGTCGTCGACGGCGATGTCGGTCGTCTCTGCTTGCGCCTCGTACACTGGCAGCACGCCCCAGGCCATATTACCGTCGCAGTAAAACTCGACCCGTCCGAGCATCCCCAGTCCCTCGATGGTTGCTTCGATGCCGCTCTCCTCGCCTAATTCCCGCAGTGCGGCCTCTTGGAAGGACTCGCCTCTGTCGAGCTCGCCGCCGGGTAGAACCCACATGTCGACGCCTTCGTGGCGGACGAGCAGGAGTTCACCGCTGGGTCGGTAGGCGAGCGTGTGCGCGCCGTAGGGTGCGCCGTGATCCCGGGCGCCGGTTGCCACATCTCGGAACCGACTCCGCGGGACGTTGCGGTGGCGCGTGAACTCGACGAAATCCGTGTAGCGCTTCCGGAGGTCGTGATACGTCTGTTCGGCCGTCTGACAGGCCTTATCAGAGAGGAACCACAGGTCGTCGACGCTCGTCATCTGTGTCCTATCTGTGTCTGACACCTCGACGAAACAGCCGTCTCGATGGGGGAAAGCGGTGGATTGATCATGTCGATGGTTAGTTTAGAGAGTCCCATAACAGTTGTTGTGACAGATCGGCTGTCGTGGCGAATCTCGGGCGGCTTCGCTATCGAACCCATTGCGTTGCTGACACTGGTGGGGAAGTGTGGATGGGGATACACGCTGGGCTGGCTCATTCGAAACGAAACACGGGAAGGTGTCCGAACAAGGAAAGCCACGCTCCCGTGTAGCAGGAACTCTTTGGTTTTGTGACGACCTGACGTTCGTTCTACCCACTCGATCTATACGCCTTTGCGTTCCGTGGTTGACAGAACGCACGTGACTGTGGAGCTCCCCGGCACTTAATTCTATTTGTCTAAGCAAATATTTAGATAGGTCTAATTAGTGTCGGACCTTCCACAACCGAAGTGATAGAGAACATGGGAACGGTCATCGCTGGCCGGCGCACCGCTCGGTCTACGTTGATCGGGGTTTATCGCTGTCCCGATTGGTCAATACAGGACGTGTCACCGCTCCATTTACTGACCACGTCCACGGTTAGGCCGAGCAAACCCGAATCAGTCCCTTTTTGACGAGCCACCGAGTACCGCCGGGTATGGCATTCGAAGAGGACGACAGCGTTATTCTCCACGACGAGCACAGCGACTACGACGGCGAAGAAGGCACCATCACGCAGGTCGTTGAGACGATGTTCGGCGACGCCAACTACACGGTTTCCTTCGAGGACGGCCAAGAACAGGGCGTCCCCGAGGACAACCTCGAAGCCGCTGAGGACGAGTAGGGCCGCAATGTCGTCGGTTCCGTTCCACTACGTTGACCTCCGGACTTTCTGCTACGCAACAGAGGACGACAAGCGCGTTGAGGACGCGCTCCGGACGTTCCTCCCTGAGGACTACCCTGTCGAGCGCGCACAGAGCGAGGGGCACTACGGCGACCGGATCATCGTCCTTTCGGCTCGCGTCGAAAACGCCGACGACATCCGGCACGTGCTCACGCAAGTAGCGTCAGCGCCGGAGATCGACGCGGTGCGTGCGGAACTTGACGACCGGGTTGACGACAACTGCTCGTTTTTCCTCACGTTCGGCAAACAGGCCGCGTTCGGCGGGAACGTGGAACGCGGCGACGGCATCACGCTCCGGGCAAAAGTCGAGGCCTACCCTGCAAAGCGGGAGAAGGCCGTCGAGAACGCCCGCGAACTCCTAGAGGAGTTGTGATGTACGAGGCCGTCTATGCTCATCCTGACGGCGACAGCACCGTTGCCCGACACGCGCTGACGGCCGCTGATTCAGAGTACGACGGTATCGTCGTCAGGAACCACGGCGACGAACAGGCGGACTACGACGCCGATGCCATCAGCGACGCCTATGGGGTTGATGTCGCGGCCGGCATCGAGGTCCGAGCGGACGACCCCTCACGGGCGAGTGGCTTCGTCGGGAACTACCGAAGTGACCGGACGGTCGTCGTCGTCCACGGCGGCGACCGCCGCATCAATCGGTTCGCGGTCGAGCAACCGACTGTCGACGTGCTCGCCCATCCGATGCGTGGTGACGGTGATTTCAACCACGTGCTGGCGAACGCGGCGGCTGACAACGGCGTCCGCATCGAGTTCGACTTCGGCCCGGTGCTCCGGGCCTCCGGCGGCAGTCGCGTCCGGGCCATCAAGGAACTCCGGAAGCTCCGGGAACTGGTCGAGAACGCTGGCGCGCCCTTCGTCGTCTCGGCGTCGCCGAGCACTCATCTCCAGATTCGGGCACCGCGAGATATCATCGCGGTCGGGGAGACCATCGGCTTCGACGCTGACACCGTCCGCGAGGGCCTGACGGAGTGGGGTCAGATCGTGGAACGCAACCGTGAGCGCCAGAGCGGTGCCGTCATCGAACCCGGCGTCCGGCTGGAAGACGACGCAGACGATGCCGAGTAACTAGCGCTGATACCACTCTCACTGGACGGTATCGGTTCTGTGCAGGATGTAGTGCGTTGCAGCCCAATTCCGCTTTTTTCTACGGCACGTCAGCCGACTGACTTGACCCGAATGCGTTTGCATCCGACCGGAGTACACGAGACGTATGAAAGAACGACAGAAACACAAACTCGCGGACACGGCTCAACAGATCGTCGGCGGATTCCTGTTGTCCGGACCGTTCGTCGTGACCCAAGAGGTGTGGGCGCTCGCGCTGAACATGACCGTCTTCCACAACGTATTCCTCGTCTGTATTGTCGCAGCCATCGGATACGGCGGGCTGTACGGCGCTGACAACAACCGCGACCCCAGACGCGAAGCCGCGGTCGCCGGTGTCCCAGTCAGGTTCATTTCTGTCCTGCTTGTCGCGTTTGGCTCCGTCGGAACGCTCGCAATCGCGGTCACCGCTCCTGACCAGTTCCTGAGTGAGCTTCCCTTGGCTGACCAGATGATCGTCACTTTCCGCGCCATCAGCGTCGGGGCTGTGTTCAGTGTCGTCGGCGCGGTGACGACCGACAGCCTGTTCTGACCCGACGCCGGACCGCTCTACTTCTCGGGGCACTGTGCTGTGTGACTGAGACAGACTACCGCCGACTCCCACACCACACCGCTCATTGTCCTCCGTTCCAACGCTTGTGTATGAAACACCTCCCGAAGCATCTCCGGCCCCGGTGGCGTTATCTTGCCGTCGGCATCGAGACGTGGCCGAACGCCTCCTTTGGCCGCCGGGCGTTCCAGCGCGAGGTGTGGTACGCCGCGCAGAACCTGCTGGGCGACACCGGCAGCGCCGAGACGGATATGACCGTCCTCCAGTTCCACGACTACGACGGCACGGCCGAGGCTATCATCCGGACAAGACGCGGCCAGACAGACCCAGCACGGGCCGCGCTGACCTGTCTGGAGAGCGTCGACGGCGACGAGGTTCGGGTCCGAATCCGGGGGATTAGCGGCACCGTGCGTGCCTGTGAAGAAAAGTATATACGCGGGCCGCCGGAATCCACTGAACAGAGACACGTCGTGTTCGAGAACGCAGACCGGGGCGCTACTGTTCGGCCTCCGCGCTACGATGTCGAAGCGGCCTCCGGCGGTGCGTTCGTCGGCGCGACAGCACTCGATTTCCGATAACTATGCAGGGACAAAACCAACAGCAGGCCTACGACCGCGGGATCACTATCTTCTCGCCGGACGGACGCCTCTACCAGGTCGAGTACGCCCGCGAAGCGGTCAAACGCGGCACAGCAAGCATCGGCGTCAGAACGAGCGACGGCGTCGTTCTGGCCGTGGACAAGCGCATCCGGTCGCCGCTGATGGAGCGCTCCTCGGTCGAGAAGATCCACAAGGCCGACGACCACATCGGTATCGCCTCGGCCGGCCACGTCGCTGACGCCCGACAGCTCATCGACTTCGCCCGCCGACAGGCGCAGGTGAACCAGCTGCGCTACGGCGAGCCGGTCGGCGTCGAGACCCTCACCAAGGAAATCACCGACTACATCCAGCAGTACACCCAGGTCGGCGGCGCGCGCCCCTTCGGCGTCGCGCTCATCATCGGCGGCATCGTCAACGGCGAGCCGCGCCTGTTCGAGACCGACCCCTCCGGGACGCCCTACGAGTGGAAGGCCCTCGCTGTCGGGGCCGACCGCGGCGACATCCGAGACTACCTCGAAGAGCACTACGACGAGGGGATGGACCTTGACGAGGGTGTCGACCTCGCGCTGGCCGCTCTCGCGTCAGTCAACGACGACGAACTTTCGCCGGAAGGCATCGGCGTCGCTACGGTCGACGTCGAAACGGAGACCTTCGGCCAGCTGACCGACGAGGAGAAGGAGGCCCACCTCGCGGAGGCCGACCTGCTTGACACCGGCGAAGACGCGGACGACGAAGCTGAAGACGAAGACGCCACCGAAGAGTAACCCTTCCGACAGCCCTCGCGGGCGACTGGACTTTTTCTGTTCGACCACGCAGTAAGGCCTTTAACTGGCCCACTGCTACCGACGGGTATGATATCGCTTGACGAGGCGGTGACGGCGCGCCTCGAATCCCACGGCCAGCGGTTCGAGGTACTGGTGGATCCGGACGCTGCGCTGGCGATAAAACGTGATGACTTCGACGACGACCTCGAGGACGTTATCGCAGCGGAGGACGTGTTCGAGGACGCCTCGCGGGGGGACCGGCCGCCCGAGAATATGCTCGAAGAGGTGTTTGACACGACTGAGCCGATGGCTATCATCCCCGAAGTCATCAAACGGGGTGAGATCCAGATCACGGCCGACCAGCGCCGCGAGATGCAGGAACAAAAGCACAAACAGCTCATCCAGCGGATCACGCGCAACGCGGTCAACCCGCAGATGGATGATGCGCCACACCCGCCGGAGCGAATCGAATCTGCCCTCGAAGAAACGGATTTCAGAGTTGACCCGATGGAGCCCGTTGAGGCGCAGGTCGACGACGCCCTCGATGCGCTCCGGCCAGTCATCCCAATCCGGTTTGATGAGGTCACTGTTGCCGTGCAGGTCCCTGCGGACTACGCCGGGAGCGCCCAGGCACAGATCCGGCAGTTCGGAGACCTCGAACGCGAGGAATGGCAGTCTGATGGCTCGTGGGTCGGCGTCATGACGTTCCCAGCCGGTCTGCAGAACGACTTCTATGACGTGGTGAACGAACACACAAGCGGCGAGGCGGAAACCCAGATAATCAAAGACGAAGACGACATCAGTACACGCGGCTGACGCCGCGGCGTCGCGTTATCCCTTCTTGAATCCGACGAGGAAGCCGGCCGTGAAACCAGCGCTGACCGGCAGGGCCGAAAGCAGCGACGTGACCCAGGACGGCGGTTGCGTCGCCGCCGCGTTCCCGGCGGTGCCAGTCGCGTTTTGTGCGGCCCCGCCTATCGCGTTCCAGTTCACCTCGAGAATCCCGCGCGTCTCAAGGAACTTGAACAGCGCCAGCTCGATGCCGACGATGACGGCGATGAGCTTTGCGACCTTCTTTGCGGCGAACCCGATGATACCGCCGATAAGGCCGCCGCCACCGAATTCGAGGCCCATCTGCTGGAGGCCCAACCCATCTAGTTGGAGTACGAACTCACCCATACCGCGTACCTGACCGCCTGTTTTTAAATCCTTTGTGCTCCCCCTAGGGCGCTCCTTTTATACACAGCTTCTGCTACAGAGGTCTGACATCGCTGCTCCCCGGACGTCCCACAGAATTCAGGGAGAATGTTTTTCACACGATGCTATTTCTTTACTCATATCCAAAGATTTGTATGCTGCCGACGAATCTTACTTACTGTTAAGATGGCAGAAACACCGAACTCTGATATGAGCGGCGCCACAGGCGGACGGTCGAAGCGACCAAAATCTAACCAGGACTGGTGGCCAAGTAAGCTGAACCTCGAGATTCTCGACCAGAACGCTCGGGATGTCGGCCCGGTGGAGGCTGACTTTGATTATGCGGAGGAGTTCCAGAAACTCGACCTCGAAGCGGTGAAGTCGGACCTTGAAGAGCTGATGACGTCCTCGCAGGACTGGTGGCCGGCCGACTACGGCCACTACGGCCCGCTGTTCATCCGGATGGCCTGGCACAGCGCCGGGACGTACCGAACCGCCGACGGCCGCGGCGGCGCGGCGGGCGGTCGACAGCGTTTTGCACCGATCAACAGCTGGCCTGATAACGCGAACCTCGACAAGGCGCGACGGCTGCTCCTGCCGATCAAGCAGAAGTACGGCCGCAAGATCTCCTGGGCCGACCTGATGATTCTCGCAGGGAACGTCGCCATCGAGTCGATGGGATTCAAAACGTTCGGCTACGCCGGCGGCCGCGAGGACGCCTTCGAGGAAGATAAGGCTGTCAACTGGGGGCCGGAAGACGAGTTCGAGACACAGGAGCGGTTCGACGAGCCGGGCGAGATACAGGAGGGCCTCGGTGCCTCCGTGATGGGCCTCATCTACGTGAATCCGGAAGGACCGGACGGCAACCCGGACCCGGAAGCGTCGGCGAAGAACATCCGGCAGACGTTCGACCGCATGGCGATGAACGACAAGGAGACGGCTGCACTCATCGCTGGCGGACACACGTTCGGGAAAGTCCACGGCGCTGACGACCCCGAAGAGAACCTCGGTCCCGAGCCGGAAGCGGCCCCAATCGAGCAGCAGGGCCTCGGGTGGCAGAACAAGAACGGGAACAGCAAGGGCGGCGAGATGATCACAAGCGGTATCGAAGGGCCGTGGACCCAGTCGCCGACCGAGTGGGACATGGGGTATATCAACAACCTGCTCGACTACGAGTGGGAACCGGAGAAGGGTCCCGGCGGCGCGTGGCAGTGGGCACCCAAGAGCGAAGAGCTGAAAAACAGCGTGCCGGACGCACACGACCCGTCGGAGACGCAGACGCCGATGATGCTCACGACGGACATCGCCCTGAAGCGAGACCCGGACTACCGAGAGGTCATGGAGACCTTCCAGGAGAACCCGATGGAGTTCGGGATGAACTTCGCAAAGGCCTGGTACAAGCTGACCCACCGCGACATGGGGCCGCCCGAGCGGTTCCTTGGTCCGGAGGTTCCTGACGAGGAGATGATCTGGCAGGACCCGCTCCCAGACGCTGACTACAGCCTCATCGGGGACGCCGAAATCGCCGAGCTCAAGGAAGAAATCCTCGACTCGGACCTCTCTATCACCCAGCTCGTCAAGACTGCGTGGGCGTCGGCATCGACCTACCGCGACAGCGACAAGCGCGGCGGCGCTAATGGCGCTCGTCTCCGACTCGAACCCCAGAAAAACTGGGAAGTCAACGAGCCGGAGCAACTGGAGACGGTTCTGGGGACGCTCGAAAACATCCAGACGGAGTTCAACGACTCGCGCTCCGACGGGACGCAGGTCTCGCTTGCTGACCTGATCGTGCTGGGCGGCAACGCGGCCGTCGAGCAGGCGGCAGCGAACGCCGGCTACGACGTCGAGATCCCGTTCGAACCCGGCCGCGTCGATGCGGGACCGGAACACACCGACGCCCCTTCCTTCGACGCTCTCAAGCCGAAGGTCGACGGGGTCCGGAACTACATTCAGGACGACATCACGCGACCGGCGGAGGAAGTGCTGGTCGACAACGCGGACCTGCTGAACCTGACGGCCTCGGAACTGACGGCCCTGATCGGTGGGATGCGCTCGATCGGTGCGAACTATCAGGACACCGACCTCGGCGTCTTCACCGACGAGCCGGAGACGCTGACCAACGACTTCTTCGTGAACCTGCTCGACATGGGCACGAAGTGGGAGCCGGCAGCGGACTCAGAACACCGGTATAAGGGTCTCGACCGCGACACCGGCGAGGTCAAGTGGGAAGCCACACGCATCGACCTCATCTTCGGCTCGAACGACCGGCTCCGGGCCATCTCGGAAGTCTACGGCTCTGCCGACGCGGAAAAGAAGCTCGTCCACGACTTCGTGGATACGTGGAGCAAGGTCATGAAGCTCGACCGCTTCGACCTCGAATAAGCCGGAGCGAACGCCACTGCCGTGGTGGCTGTCTCAGACATCGCGAGACAGAACGGGCAACGGTTAGCAATCGACCGCCGCTACCCGCGGCATCTGCCATTTTACCGCCTTTCTGCCAGCGCACTGGGCGACGCTGTGAGCCGCCCGGGGGGTTAAATAATCGGACGCCGTATTTCCATAACGAGTGACGGCGACACACACCACGAAACGAGCGGTTATCGCGAAGCGCGTCGACAGTGGCACCGCCGACACGACGGAAATCCGGGACCTTGCCCGGGCGGCCGGGTACGACGTTGTCGGCGAAGTGACACAGACCAGAACGGAGGACCCGGCGTACCACCTCGGCGAGGGGAAGGTAACGCGACTGAGCAACGCGGTCGCCCGCGAAGGGGCCGCTGTCGTCATCTTCGACAATCAGCTCGGCCCGTACCAGACGTACAACACCGGGAACGAACTCCCAGAGCGGGTGCGCGTCATCGACCGCTTCCGGCTCATCCTCGAAATCTTCGGCCAGCGAGCCCGGACGCGGAAAGCCCAGCTTCAGGTCGAACTCGCGGAGCTTCGCTACGAACTCCCGCGTGCCGAAGCCAAGGCCAGCCTGGCCAAACGCGACGAGCGGCCGGGGTTCATGGGGCTCGGCGAGTACGACGAGTCCCGCGAAGAGGACATCAAAAAGCAGATCTCCAACATCCGGGACGAACTGGAATCCATCGAGGAGACCGAGCGCCATCGGCGGGAACAGCGCCGGGAATCCGGCTTCGACCTCGTTGCACTTGCCGGCTACACTAACGCCGGAAAGTCGACGCTCCTGCGCCGCCTCGCCGACGACCTCGACGTCGACGAGAACGACGACCTCCACCCCGACCTCGACACGACGGCCGAGAGCGAGGACCGTCTGTTCACAACGCTCGGGACAACCACTCGCCGCGCCGAGGTCGGCAAACGCGAGGTACTGGTCACCGATACGGTAGGGTTCATTCAAGACCTCCCACACTGGCTCGTCGAATCGTTCAAGTCGACGCTGGGGTCGGTGTACCACGCCGACCTCGTCTTGCTCGTCGTCGATGTCTCCGAGTCGGTCGAGGAAATCCGGGAGAAACTGGTGACGAGCCACGACACGCTGTACGAGCGCAACGAAGCCCCCATCGTCACGGTCCTCAACAAGACCGACATGGTCGACGACGAGGAGGTCCGTCGCAAGCGAGACGCGCTCTCGTCGCTAGCCCCGAACCCTGTCGCCGTCAGCGCCGAGCAGGGGCTCAACATCGACGACCTGGCTGAGCGAATCGACCACGAACTGCCGGACTACGAACGGGAGCGGCTCGTGCTCCCGATGACCGACGACACGATGAGTCTCGTCTCGTGGATTCACGACCACGCCAGCGTCGAGACGGTCGATTATGGCGACCAAGTTGTCATCGAGTTCGAAGCGCGGCCGGCCATCATCGAGCAGTCCCGGGCGAAAGCGGGGGACTTGGTCGGTGCGTCGGCCTGACTACGGCCTACGGCTCTGCGTCTCGCTGCCACAGAACGCTCGGTATCTCGTCTAGCAGGTCCGTCGCGACCAGCCCGTAGCCGCGGTCGTCGACGACGCGGTCGCCGACGCTGCCGACAGTGTAGGCGGCAATAGCGGCCGCGTCAAGTGGGTCCTGCACGGAGGCGAGTGCGCCCGTCACGCCCGCGAGCACGTCACCGGTTCCGCCGACTGTCATCCCCGGATTGCCCGTCCGACCGATGCGGGTCCGCTCACCGTTGGAGACGATGTCGTACGGGCCTTTGACAAGCAGTGTCTGGCCGACCTCCGCTGCGAAGGACTCCACGAGGTCCGCTCGCTCCCGCCAGTCTTCGGCTGTCTCCCCACCCATACCGAGCAGTTCGCCTTGGTGGGGCGTGCAGACGAGGTCCGCGTCCGTTTCGATGTCCGGGACCACTGACAGGGCGTCAGCGTCGACGACGGCCGTCCCCGCAAATCCGGACAGCAGGTCCGCGACAGCATCCAGCGTCGCGTCGGCGTTCCCGAGCCCCGGCCCGACAATCAAGGTATCGTGGTCCGCCGCCAGCTCGGCGAGGCGGTCGACGTGGTGCGGCGCGAGGTGGTCCCCGTCGAACGGCCGCATGATGAGGTTCTCGCTGTAGGACTGGATTTCGCGAGCAACGATACCTGGGCAGGCGACCCTGACGAGGTCGGCCCCGCTTCTGAGGGCGGCCTGGGCCGTGAGCGCCGGCGCGCCGGTGTACGGGCCGCCACCGACGACCAGCACCTCGCCGTTGTCGCCCTTGTGGCTCGCTGGGTCCCGTTCGAGGCGGGTGAGGTCGCCCCGCTCGATGAACAACTCCGCAGCGTCGGGGATGCCGATGTCGGCGACGGTAACCGGTACGTCGAGGTCCGGAAGGCCGGGCTTGGTGTCGTGAAACGTGACGACGTGGTCGGCGTCGACGGCGTTGTCGGCCAGCCGCCCCGTTTCGGCGTCAAGGCCGGACGGGACGTCTACAGAGAGGACGGTCGCATCGCTCTCGTTCATCGTTGTGGCAGCCGTCGCCGCTGGTTCCCGGAGGTCGCCGGTGATACCCGTGCCCAGCATCGCGTCGATGACGACACCAGGGGTCCCGAGGTCCAGTGCCGAGGAACCCCTGACCGTCTCTGTCGGATACTCGGCGTGCTGGAGGGCATCCCAGTTCTCTCTGGCAATCGTCGTCGAGATGGCACCCGGGCGGCCCAGCAGCAGGACGCGAAGGTCGTACTCGTCGAGGAAACGGGCGGCGACGAGCGCGTCCCCACCGTTGTTTCCCCGTCCGGCGACGATAGTGACCTGTTCGCCGGGGTCAGCGATGGGACGGACTGCCCGTGCGACGGCGTGGCCGGACGACTCCATCAACTGCTTGCGCGGGACACCGAGCGCGGCAGCGTTCTCATCGACGACACCCATTTCGGAGCCGGTGAGCATATCCGCGGGTTCGCCCGCCAGTGAAGTAACTCTACGGGACGGCGCCTTACCAGCGGACTTCGAAGCCGTCGACACCCTCCGGGTCCTCGTACTCGACTTCGACGTCGGTCACGTTCGCGCGTTCGCTCCCCTCGTGGCAGAACTCGACCATCGCTTCTACGTCGGCGTCGGGGCCTTCGAACACCGCTTCGACGCGGCCATCGTCGAGGTTACGGACCCATCCGTTGACTCCCTGATCCTGTGCGCGCTCCCGCGTGGTCGCTCTGTAATAGACGCCCTGAACACGACCGGAGACGAACACGTGTGCTCGCGTGCGAGCCATATCCGAGGATTTGCCGGCGGCCTTCGTTATACTGTCGCCTTCCGCCACGCGTGTCAGTCCTCGTTGCTGCCCGTTCGGAGGTAATGAAACAGATACGTTTGCGTGTAGCCGGCGTACTCACCACCCAGTGCGCCCCGGATGGCCCGCGACGTGTCGGCGTAGTTCCCCCGCTCACATTCTGGATAATACTCCTCGATTGTCGTCCGGATCCAGGTGTCTAGCGGGACCGCTTCGAGGTAGTCAAGCGAGAACAGCAACACGCAATCTGCGACCTTATCGCCGACGCCGACAAAGCGGGTGAGCGATTCTCTGGCGTCCTCGTAGTCGAGGCCGACGGCTTCTTCGGGGTCGGCCTCGCCGCCTGCGACCATCTCCGCAGTGCGCTGGACGTACGGCGCACGATAGCCCAGCCCGAGGTCCCGGAGTCGTTCTTCTGTCGTTTCGGCCAGCGCCGATGGCGTCGGATAGGCACTGTACGTTCGCCCGCCGAACTCGACCTCCTCGCCGAATGCGTCACGGAGTGCCTGCTGCATACTGTGGATTCTGGCGACACGCATCTGGGCCGAACAAATGAACGAGATGAGGGACCCAAACGGAGGGTCCTGAACCAGTCGCATCCCCCAGAACGTCTCATAGGCCGACTGGACCACGTCGTCGTCCGGTGCTGTCGAGCGAATTGCAGCGAGGTCGTCGTCAAGCCGAAGGAGTCGCCTGAGGTCCGCTTCGGCGTCGACTGTCGATTCCCATTCGAGCATTCCATCTTGCTGTCGGACGCGGATGACCTCCGGTGACCCATCGCGGCGGACTGTTGTCCAGTACCATGCGTTCCCACCAGTTGCCCCATCGCGCTGATACATTTTGCCGTCATCGCGGTCCCAGAGGTAGGACTGCCCGCTCTCGACAGTTGCCTGCAAATCGATACCGCCTGCCAGCGACCCGACATCGATGACGCCCTGTTCCATTGTCTACGTGTACGGACCCGGAGGTAATGGCGTTACGAGTTCCACTCGCACTGGCGTTGCACGTGTACCAGCAGTTCAGGAACTGCAGTTGTCTTACCTGTCACTGGTTTTGTCGTCGTGACGTTTTGGCGTGCTCATGTGTGTCCCGCTCGATTGGGCGCTCCGTCTCTCTGATACCCGATATCCGTCGCGTGTGGTACACTCTGGTTCAGGGCTAACCTTCATTATATTGGGAAACAAACATACTGGCATGAATTGCCGAGTTGTTGTCGAGGCCGCAGTCCCAGTGTACGACGTGGCATCTGCGGACGAGGCAGTTCGTATCGCCATCTCGAAAACGGGGGAGATGCTGAACCCTGACCTCAACTACGTCGAGATCAACATGGGGGATCGGCACTGTCCACACTGCGGTGAGACACTGGAACCTGCGTTTCTCGCAGCTGATGAGAGTCTCGTCGCACTCGAACTGGAGATGACCGTGTTCAACGTCGAACGAGACGAACATGCCGCCCGAATTGCACGCAAGGAGATCGGGCAACGGCTCGAGAATATCCCGCTCGACGTGCTCGAAATCGAGGAGATTCCAGAGGAGTCCGACGAGACGACAGAAGACGAGTCCTCGTCCGCAGAGTCGGAAGCTGACGCCGATGACCCGCCGTCGGACCAATCCGCGGACGAATCGGACGACGTGTTACCCGAGTTCGAGGAATTAATCGACGAGTAGCCAGGCTACCGAGCAGCAAGGGCATATCTAACTATACGCTCGACGTATAGAATTTCTAATATAAGTCTAAGAGCTGTTATACGGTCACTAATGGCATTGCTTGGCGGGAGAACTGCGTAGAAACTACTGAGAACCGTTAGTCCGCGGCGGCAGAAACAGGCTCTTTAGTCTCGTCGGCCATCTCGGAGGCAATACCGTCAGCAATCGCAAAGACAGCGGCTTTGTGGTCTGTTTTCGACTTGTGAATCGATGTCGGCTTGACGCCCAGTTCCTCGTATTCGTCGTGGTCCACTTCTGTCCCGGATTCGGCTTCGTAGTGGTTCTGTACCTGTGCAAGCAGGCCGTGAAGGTGGATGAGCTCCTGCTTTTTCATAGTCAACCCAAGGTAACAACTCGAAGGTTATAGTACTACTCTGATGAAGGTTAACACACGTCTCTGCTAGTACTACGTAATAGTTTATGAATAATTCTCGCCACGAAGTATATTTTGAGTATTTTACACTAAATTTTACCATTTCTCCAAAGTTGTAGGCGTGTGCTAGCAAAGCACGCTTTTCGGCGATGGACCACAACGAGCCGAACACTGCCGTCGCAAACTCACCGCGGGTGTCTGCGACTGGCACTCAGGGTTATGGACTGTCTACGCCTACTATCGGTATGGATTAGGCGGCGCTTCCATCGGACACCGAGATTGGCCGGGTAGGCCTAACTGTTGCTGACTTACTATCGCCCGTCGATTTTGAACTCCGCCTGCGAACCCGTACACGGGACATTTCGACCGATTGACTGATGTGCCAAGTCAAGTGTCTTCGCGCGCTATCTGGGATATGCACACGATACGACGGCTGGCTTCGGCAGGTGGACGAACGGAAGCAGAGACTGACTGTGTGGGCGTGATAGGACCCAGCCGACGACCGGGAGGGGAGCAATGAGCGACCCGCATCAGAGCCAGCAGCTCGTGACTGCGGGAACCGCGCTGTCGGAGGCGAGCGCGGCAGCGGTGCTGGTCCACGGTCGGGGCGCGACGGCTCGGAGCATCGTCCAGATGGGGGCGGAATTCCAGCAGGACGGGCTGGCTCTTCTTGCACCTCAGGCCGCGCGAAACACCTGGTATCCCAACTCGTTCCTCTCGCCGGTCGAGCAGAATGAACCCGGACGGTCATCGGGGCTGCAGGCTATCGAAGACGCCGTCACGAAGGCAGCAGAAGCCGGGATTCCGACTGATCACGTGCTCATCTTGGGCTTTTCACAGGGAGCCTGTCTTGCGAGCGAGTTCGTGGCTCGCAACCCACAGCGCTACGGCGGTCTCGTGGCCCTCAGCGGCGGTCTCATCGGTGAGTCTATCGACGAAAGCGAGTACGAGGGCGACATCGAGGAGACGCCGGTGTTTCTGGGCTGTAGCAATGTCGACCCACACATTCCCGAAGAACGCGTACACGTCACAGCCTCGGTCTTCGAGCGTCTGAACGGGGACGTGGAGGAACGCATCTACGAGGGGATGGGCCACGGCGTGAACGAAGATGAACTGGCGTACGTCTCGTCGCTGACCGCTGGCCTCGTCAATTAGGTGGTCCGGTCACCGGGATCCGCTCGATGAGCGGCCGAACAGGAAGTTACCGGCACCTCACCGCGAGGTTTAGTGGTTGGAAAACTCACACATAACATGAGGATTTCCCGCCGACGATTTCTTGCGACAGTTGGGGCCGGTGTGACGCTCGGCGGCGCAGGCTGTGTTGGGGATGAGGGTGCTACCGCTGGAGGTGGTTCGGAACCCGACTCCAGCACTGGAACCAGCACGGCGTCGATTGCAACTGATCGGAACGACGGCTCAGAACCACCCACAACTGATAGCCGCCTGCATCTGGACTACGAGATCGGGACACTCGAAGAGAATATCGTCAGCGGCGGTGTTCCCAAAGACGGGATTCCAGCCATCGACGACCCGACGTTTGCGGATACGCCCCCGGACGGATTAGCCCCGGACGACCCGGTGTTCGGCGTGGTCCGCAACGGGGAGGCGAAAGCCTACCCGCAGTACATTCTCGTTCACCACGAGATCGTGAACGACACCATCGCCGGCGACCCCGTCGCCGTGACGTACTGTCCGCTGACGGGCACCGCACAGGGGTTCGAGCGTGGTCCAGTGGAGTTCGGCGTCTCAGGGCGGCTTGTGAACTCGAATTTGACGATGTACGACCGGGGCACCGATAGCTGGTGGCCACAGATGCTGGCGACAGCGATTACGGGCCCATTAACTGGCGAGTCGCTGCGGGAGTTCCGGGTCATCTGGACGACATGGAGCCGCTGGTCCAGCGCGTACCCGGAGACACGCATCCTCACCGAAGACACCGGCTTCTCGCGGCGCTACGGTGTCGACCCGTACGGCCAGTACAACGAGAAGCGCGGCTATTATTCGAGCACCCGGACACTGTTTGAACCCCTGCACAGCGACAGTCGCGCTCACCCGAAGGCTGTCGTCATCGGGACCCGGACTGAAACCGGGGGACTCGCGTTCGACAAGGAAACACTGCTGCGTCAGCGCGTGCTGACCGGCCGTATCGACGACACACCGTACGTCGCGGTCGCCGATACCGACCTCGCCAGCGGGTACGTGTACGCGAACCCAGAATCGATGTCAGTTGCAGCGTCGGACGACGGCTACATGATCGACGGGACGGCATATGATGCCGATTCGCTCCCGCTGGACCGCACGCTGTCTTTCGACGCGATGTGGTTCGCCTGGGCCGGCTTCTATCCGGAGAGTGGGTATGTCAACTGACAGCCCAGCCGACGGGGCAGGTGCAGCTGCCAGCGTCCAACGCTTGTTTCGGAACACTGTCGTTGCGGTCAGCGGGGCGCTCAGCCGCCGTGACGGACGGGTGTCTCTGAGTGTGTCCGGACTGGCGTACTTCCTGCTGTATCTCGCTGGCCTCAGACATCTCGGCTTCGGCCCATCCGGATACGAGGTGTCTGTCGTCAGTAACCCGCTTGTCCGTGCGTTCCGGCAGGTTGGCCCGTTCCAGTGGGAACCGATCGCACTGGTGGTCGTCGGCCCGGTCGAACTGCTCGTCGCGCCGCTGAATATGCTTCTCGGGGCAGTTCTGGCAGCGCTGGTCGGACTCAACCTCGCTGTCTCCATCGTCGCGTGGCGCGGCCCAGCAGCCTGCCGTCTCGGCCCGGGTGCAGGGGCTATGTCGGGACTACCAGGACTGCTTTCCGGGTTTGCCTGCTGTGGCCCCACTATCCTGCTCGTTGTCGGTATTCAGGCAAGCGCTGGGCTTCTCTCGCTGTTCCAGTGGCTCCTCCCCCTCACTGTCGTGGCACTACTCGGAACCCTTCTCTGGGTCGGGAGTCGAGTCGAGACGGCGCAACAGGTAGCGTAGATAGTACCTACTACTGGGGGACAAATAGTAGCAACAGGCTACCGGCTCAGATAGTGGGTGGACCTTTTTTCCCTCGATTTGAGGGAAACATATAACTACTCCGTACGACCCATCTACCAGTATGACCGCTACTGTCGTGAGCGAGGTCAACCGACCCTACGTGCCGACGGGCGGGGCGAAACTGACTGCTGAAATCGAAGTCGAGCCCGGACGGCTGGAGGAACCACCCACGCGACAGATTGCCCTCTGTATCGACGCCAGTGGGTCGATGGCCGGTAACGACATCGAGCAGGCACGTGCCGGCGCTGAGTGGGTGTTCGGACTCCTCGACGAGGACGACTACGTCTCGATCATCGCCTTCGACAACGAGGTTACGACAGTACTTGCGCCGACGCGGTGGGGCACTATTTCGCGCGAAACGGCAGTAGACGCGGTCGCTGACATCTCTGCTGGCGGGGGCACTGATATGTACAGCGGCCTGCTGGAAGCGAAGGCGTCCCTGCAGGATTTACCGACCGACGACAACACGGCCCGGCGGGTCCTGCTCCTCTCTGACGGGAAGGACAACTCCCACGACCCGGAAGCGTTCGGGACGCTAGCTCGCGAAATCGACACTGAGGGTATCAGAATCAAGGCGGCCGGCATCGGGAGCGACTACCGCGAGGAGACAATCCGGACGCTCGGGACCGTCGCCCGCGGCGAATGGACACATCTGGATGCTGCCGGTGACATCGAGTCGTTTTTCGGCGACGCAGTCGAGGAGGCCGGGACCGTTGTCGCTCCCGACGCTCGTCTCGAACTCGACGTGGCTGACGGTGTTGAGGTGAGCGAGGTGTACCGCTCACTCCCACAGACGCAGTCCGTGAACCCCGACTGGGAGGACAACACGGCCGTCGTGCCGCTGCCCGACCTGCTTGACCGGGAGACCCAGCGGGTCGTGCTAAAGATACACGCTCCGGCTAACGACCCGCAAGACGCTGTGTCCCTGGCGGATGTCACACTGCACGCCGGCGGCGAGACGACGCGGGAATCAATCACCGTCGACTACACCGACGACGAGTCGAAACTGGCCGAACACAACGAACAGGTCGATGTGGACCACCGGCAGACCGTTATCAAGACGGAACTCGGCAAGGGCAACGTCGCCGAAGCCCAGACACAACTAGAGCGGATGACGCGCATCCACGGCGAGGACACCGAGGCCGTCCAGACAGCAGAGCGAGAGACGCGTATCGTGATGGAAGGCGGGCGCAAGGAGCAAAACAGGGCGACGAAAATTGTCACTGACGAGGGCATCCAGAAGTGACTGTCCCAATCTGCGGTGTCGGCAGGGCCGCTACTGGCCGGAGAAACGGGTAATTCATGATCTGGGAACCTGAGAGCGGTGATGTCATCGCCGGCCAGTACAAACTCGAGGAGTTCCTCGGCAAAGGGGGGTTCGCAAAGGCGTTCCGTGCGACGGACATCGACAGCGGCGAATCGGTCGCCGTCAAATACCCCAACTACACCGAATCCCAGAACGACCCCGACATCATCGAGGAGTATTTTAAAAAGGAGGTCGGCTCGCTGGAACGTATCCGCCGGGCCGGCGGCCACGAGAACGTGATGGACTACTACGACCAGGTCACAGAGCGTGACGTTCCATTTCTGGTCGTCCAGCTAATTGTCGACGGGATCGAACTCGACGAAGTCATCGACCAGCACGGTCCAATCGACGACAGCGAACAGGTCCGACAGATCGGCATCGACCTCTGTGACGCGATGGGCTTTCTTCACGAAAATGAGATCGTCTACCGAGACCTGAAACCCGAGAACGTGATGCTCACGCCCGATATCACGCCCACGCTGATCGACTTCAATACGGCGACGGGGTTCGATGCGACGGAGGACCCGTCCTCCGGGAACACCGGGACAACGATTCTGGGGCCGTTCAAGCCCCGGGAAGTCGCTGAAGCCAGCCGAACCGACGTTCGGCAGGGCCCCTGGTCGGACGTGTACTCGATCGGAAAAATCCTCCTGTTCCTGCTCAAAGGGAGCGTTCCGAAAAAGGACGGCGTGAACCCGCAGGCGTTTGGGGCCGACTGCGACGATTATCTGGCTGAAATTGTCGAGCGGGCCACGCAGTCACACTACCGCGACCGATACCGGAACGCGACCGTTCTCAAAGAGGTCCTCGAACGACGAGATCCAACGCCGCCCGCGACGGCGTCGGTGACGTACATTCAGGCGAACAGGCAGTTCACCGTCGAACCGGGCGACACTATTGGGCGACAGGGCGCAAGCGGCCCCCCGGCATCGATAACAATCGAAGACCCACAGGGAGAGTACATCTCCTCGGTGCAGGTACAGTTCGATATCGAGGACGGCGAGTGGTCTCTCCACGACCGGAGTCTCAACGGGACGTTCGTCCAGAAAGGGGCTGGTTGGCAGCGGGTCCTCTCTGAACCCGGACGTAACCGCCTGCGCTCTGAGGGCGAGGACCCGACCGACAGACACGGTGATGTGCCCCCCGAGTCAGTGACACTGACTGACGGCGATCTGGTGTCGCTGGTTCATCCGACCTACGGGGTCACGTTCGAGTTCCATCCGGAGGAGTCATGAGATACAGCACGAACTACGACATCGGCGACAGGAAGCGAGGACAGGGCATCAACGAGGACAGCGTCTCGCTGACGGTGTTCGAGGAGGGCCATCGGGACGGCTACCGCGGGCAAGACAGACCCCAGTCGCAGGACCCAGCCACAGCAGACGACAGCGAGACGGCGGATGCGACAGACGAGACAACCGGTACTGAGACGGCGGCGTATACGGCTGCCGACACGGACGGTGCTGACATTGACGACGCGGATACGTCCGAAACCGATGGCAGCGGACAACCGATGAACCGCTCGGCCGGCGTGTTCGTTGTCGCTGACGGGGCCGGCGGGCACGACGCCGGCGACATCGCGTCGTACATCACGACGACTATCGTGGCCGAACACCTTGCTCCTGTGGCGATCCGAACGGCCCGGAGCTATCCCGGTGACTTCGATGTCGATGTGGCCCGTGATGTCCTGCCGGACCCGCCCGGTGAACGGGAACTCGAAACTGCCGTGGCGGAGGCGATTACGGCGGCCCATCGCGAGATTATCAGGTACGCAAACGAGACCGGGACACAGTCCTACACGACGGTTGTCGCGGGGATCTACGCCGACGGCAAACTCCATTACGGCTGGGTCGGTGATAGCCGAGCCTACGTCGTCAACAGTGCCCGTGAGACGATTTCGCCGTTGACCAGAGACCACGCCGTAGTTCAGGAGTGGGTTGACAGCGACGAAATCGACCCTGTGGAGGCGCACGTCCACCCCAACGGGAACGAAATCACACGCGCGCTGGGCGGGTCCGGCTACGAGGACCCTGACGAGGCGACTGTCGGGGTGGACACGCGAACGGTCCGGCTGTACGAAGAAGACACGGTGCTGGCGACCAGCGACGGACTCATCGATGCACAGACCGATGCGCCGGAACTGTACGAAGAGTACGTCGATTCGGACCACGCCGAGTCGGTGGCCGAGCGTATCCGCGACGAGGTCGTCACCGACGAGGAAATCCGTGACGTGGTCCTTGGTGCATCGTCCCTCGATGCGGCGAGTCGAGAGTTCGTATCACTGGCAAACGACCGCGGCGGGAAAGACAACATCTCCGTGCTCCTGCTTGCTGACAGTGCGCTCCCGAAAACACCGGAAAGCGGTGGGATGCCAGTTCGAGATATCGATCCGGACCTCGATATTTCCGAACGTGACACAGTGATTATGACAGACGAATAGAGAGAAAGTTTCGTGGGACAAGTATTTTATTTCTCGACTTTGTAGGACCTAACGAAATCCATGCCTGAATCCGACCGCACGGTAAAATGCCCCATATGCGACGAGGACTTTGATCCGACAGTCGCGGGCGGATGGTGCACAAACCCGGACTGTGGTGAGTGGAAACACACCGACGAAAGCGCTGCTGATTTTGAGACTGACGATGGGGTGCCGGACGACGCTGACCTGATACCGGAAGGCACGGACGAGGCGGACCCGATGGATGGCCGGTCGGTGGCGGCTAGCGACGAAGCCGACACCCCGGGTGGGAACACTGTCGACGATGATAGCGACGACGAAGCATCGGCGGATGCGGCCTCGGACACTGGGGCACCCGAGGCCGAAGACGAGACGGGGGGGACGACGGAGACGCCGACGGAACACGAAATGGAAGCCGACACTGAGGCCGAGCCGAACACCGAGAGAGAACACAACGAGGCCGACGACACGCCGGATCAGCCAAGCAGTGACTCCGATGGGGACGACGAGATATCCGACGAAACTCAGGAGGCAGATGACGATTCGGCAACGATTACCTGTCCGGACTGTGACCGCGAACTCGACGCCGACGCGAATTTCTGTGTCGCTTGCGGTGCCGACGTACAGGACATTACACCGGGGGACGACGGGTCGCTTGACGCGTGCCCGTCCTGTGACACCGCTGTCGACGACGACGCCAGTTTCTGTGTCAACTGTGGGGAGGATTTAGACGCACATCGTGGCGGGCGTGACACGTCGACGGCTGATTCGACAGCAGGGTCGGCAACTACCGCTGAGACAGAGAGTGAGTCAGCAGCTACGGGTAACGCCGTCGACACACTCGCGTCACAGTCCACCGATGACGCAACCGTACCGGACAAACTCGTCCTCTCGGTCGAGGGTCGAGACATCACTGTTGAGGACGGGGACCGCATCGGCCGGGAGATCCGGGCAGCGCTACTGGACGCCGGGCGACCGGAAGACGAAGCGGTTCGAATCCACCGCGAACACGTCCGGTTCGACCGCCAGTCGGAAGGATACTATCTGGTCGACCTCGGGGACAACCCGACGCGGCTGAACGAGACCCAGTTGCAGAAAGGCGACCGGGAACCGATCCAACCGGGCGATGAACTCGAACTGTCAGGTGTTGTGACGATGACGATTCGGGCGGCGTGACCACCCACAATTAAGCGGTCGGTCGGAAAATATCAGGCTGATGGAGCGTGGTCGACTGGGGTTGGAACTCCGCGAGTCCGCTGCACTACTGCGAACTGAAACCTGGCTGTTTGTGGGTGTCGGTCTGGCATGGCTCGTCTACGGTGGCTGGGTGCTCGCGACGGGGCTGCTGTTGGCGCAGTTCTCGGGACTCGAACAAACTGTTCTTGTGACACTTGCTGGCCGAACTGTTTCGCTACGCACTGTGCTTGCTGGCGGTCTCTGGCTCGTCGGTCCGTCACTGGCGACCGTCGTCCTCATTAACCGACGGCTCCGGAACAGGCACGGCAACCTTGCCGACGCGTATCGGCTGGACCACCCGAGTGTGTTGCTCGCTATCCCCGGCAGTGTGCTCCTTAGCTGCCTGCTGGTAAGTCTCATTCTCGGTCAGCGACGCCCGCTCACGGTGATTGCACTGTTCGGAACAGTGCATCTGGTCGTCCGGACCGTCGCGTACGGCCACCGTGTGTACACACTTTCGGTCCCCACATTCCTGTCGCTGCTGGTGTTTGTAAGCGCAGTCTCGCTTAGTACTGGGTGGCTGGTCCAGACGGTCACCGCACCAGGCGTATTGTCGGCGCTGTCCCCGTGGCTGACCCAGACTGGCATCAGTCCCGTGGTTGAAACAGCGCTCCAACTGACGGGTGTCCAGCCAGCACAGGCCACACCCCTGTTGGTTGCCGTCCCGGGTGTGCTGGTGAGTGCGTACCTCTTCTTCCAACTGCTCGCCGGGACCTTCGTCAGAATTCGCGCGCCGCTTTCGAACCCGCAGCGCCGTCCGGACCAGCGGTTCCCGATTATGCCACCGGTCAGGACGGCGGAAAGCGGCACCGAGCGTCCAACTGCCGAGCGGACTGTCAACGCTGAATCAGACTCTCGGGAACAGACTGGGGACAGGGCTGACACCGCAGATACTGGTAGCGACGAAGAGTCACCGGGACACACCGGGACCCGAGTGTTTTCGCCCGACGAGGTCCCGGCGGCGGAACCGCCCGCTCACGAATCGGCACCGGACAACGCGCAGTCATCGGATAGCGGGGAAGAACCGGAAACGGCGGGTGACGACAGCGGGACAGACACTGATTCGGAGACAGCGGGGCCCGACGATACGAATAAGGCTGCTTCAGCAACCGACGAAGCGTGGATGGATGATACGTCCGTCTTCACGCCGGGCGGCCGGGACGCCGGGCAGTCGTACTGTAGCGAGTGCGGCGAGTCGCTGCCGCCCGACGCGGACACCTGTCCGTCCTGTGGCGACCCTGTCGACGGGTGAGGCGGTCAGCGGTTCGAAACGGGGATGTCGCCGAGCGCGACAGTGTACTGTGTCGACTGTACTGATTCCCCGTCCGGGTACACGAACACCGTTACAGCGACGGTGCCCGGGCGCTCACCGGGCGGGAGGAGCCACGACTTGGTCACGTCGTCAGTGTCCCCCACTGGTAGCTGTCCAGTGCTCGCGGTGTCCGCAACTGTCTCTCCGCTGCGGGTGGTAACGCTGTCGAGACGAACCGCTGTGGGGTCTGACCCGGTGTTTGTCACGTTCACTGTGAGCGTGAACCGCCACCCCTCGTCAGCGGTGACGACAGACGCCGCATCGATGCGGGCTGAGACGTTGGCGGATTCCAGAATCGGGTCACCAACGCTGGCACCGGATTCGGCCGCTGTCGGCGTTTCAGGGACCGCCTCACCCCCAGTGTCTCCCATCAGGTGATGCCCCATCATACTCCCGAAGGTAACGACCTCAATGAGGATCGGCAAGCCGATTCCGACGATGATGAGGAGTCGTAACAGCGTCTTCTGCTCCGGACCGTCGACGTCTTCGAACATGATGAGAGAGTAATGAAGTGGTGTTAGACCGGGATTGGCGGGCTACCGGGCGCGAACAGTCCGTCAGCAACCATGCTGGCGAGTGGCGGCCCGTAGGCAATCACGATGAGCAGCAGGGCAATCGCCGTCCAGAGCTTGTAGTTGTCCAGAATGCGTGGGCTGTGGTCCGCGCCGGACAGCGGTTCTGGAATGTGGCCGTTGACCGATAGCGTCCCGCCACGGCGAGCGAGCAGGGTGTCGGCCATGACGATGAGGAACATCGCTGCGCCGACGAACAGGAGGAAGCCGCCGATGGCGATCTGAAGGCGCATTTCGCCGACCGTTCCGGCGACGCCCTCGAACGCGAACTCGTCGTACGTTGGTTCGGCAGTCCGTCGCGGGATGCCCGCGAGGCCAGCGCGGTGCATCGCGTTCGACATCACTGCCATGCCCACGAACCAGACGTACGGCTGAAGCGAAGCGAGGCCCCGCAGCTGGAGTTTCTTCCCCGTAATCTGTGGGACCAGCCAGTAGCTGATAGCCATTGCCGTCAGCGCGAACGCCGTCCCGACGGTGAGGTGGAAGTGGCCGGGCACCCAGATGGTGTTGTGGATGAGGTAGTTGATGTTCATCCCGGCGTTTATCATACCGGAGAAGCCGCCTGCTGCGAACATCAGGCCGGCGAGCATACAGCCGGCAAAGGCAGGCTTGCCCCACGGCAGATTCCGAAGCCAGGAGAGGTAGCCCTTTGCACCCCGCTGGCGAGCCCCGTGTTCAACAGAGGCGACCACGGTAAACGCGGTCAACAGCGAGGGCAACAGCAGGAACATCGTATTTGTCATCGCGATGAACTTGTACCCCGATGGAATCCCGGGGTCGGTGTACTGGTGGTGGAAGCCGACCGGGGTCGAGAGCAGCAGGAAGGCGACGAAGACCACGCGGGCCAGCGGGTCACTGAACAGTCGCCCGCCAGCCAGCTTCGGCAGAATCGTGTACCAGACGAGGTACGCCGGCATGAGCCAGAAGTACACGACCGGGTGGCCGAAGTACCAGAACAGCGTCCGCGTCAGCAGTGGGTCGATGTTCTGGATCAGTCCGAGCGACCACGGAATGAGGAAAGCAACGACCTCGACGGCGACGCCGATGGTGGAGACGTACCACATCAGCATCGTCGTTACGACCATGAACGTCTGCAGCGGGATTCGCTCACCCGGGTTCTCAGACCGCCACTCCCACAGCGCCTTGAAGTACGCGAGGCCGGCGACCCACGAGCCGACGATAATGAGCGCGGCACCGATGTAGAACGCCGGGTGAGCCTTCATCGGGGCGTAGAAGGTAAACAGCACATCCGCTTTGAGGTCGTGACCCAGAATCGACGGCGCACCGACGAGACCGCCGATGATGGACACGGCCGCAAGCACTGTTCCCGTGAGCATTATCCAGAAGGCCGACCAGGCGATGCGGTGTGGCAACTCGCGTTCGAGGCTGTTAGCGACAGCCCACGTGAACAGCCCCGCGATGAAGAACGTGGTGAACACGAGCGCCAGCAAGACACCGTGGCCCGTCAGGATCGTGTAATAGTCCGCCGAACTGATGAACCCGCGGAACACGCCAGTGCGGTGAAGCGACTGGATGATGCCAAACAGCGCACCGATTCCAAGGGCGGCGAATGCCACAATGAACTCGCTACGGACGAGCTTCGACGTTTTCGGATAGGAGTCGACGAACACCATTACTGATCCGCCTCCTCCTGAGCCTGTGCATCATCCGCAGACTGGTCAATGTTCTCTTGTTGCATATCGTATTCCTCTGGCGGGACCACTTCGACGGAGCCACCCATCGTGTGATGGGCCGCCCCGCAGTATTCGTGGCAGATAAGCCCGTAGGTACCGGGTTCGTTGAACCGGGCCGAGACCTCAGAGACCTGTCCCGGGATGACCATCGTGTTGATGTTGGTTTCGACCACGGAGAAGCCGTGCACCACGTCTGCACTGGTCACCCTGAACGTTACGTTGGCACCTGCTGGCACCTGAACCGGATTGTCACCGCTTCCTGGAACGAACTGGAACTGCCGGGCGACGACGTACACGGTGTACTTATCTTCGCCCGTCTGAACGACACCGGGGTCGTCGAACTGAGTCCCAGTGTTACCGTTCTGTACCGCTTCCGCACTTATTTGTCCGCCCGAATCGTCGACCATTCCGACACCAACGCCGACCGAGCCGTACGCGATGGTCGCAATGAACCCGACGATGAGCAGTAGCGCTGCACCGAGCCAGACTTTTTCGAATCTATGGACCTGCATGCTATCACCCGATTATTGAGACACGGCCAAGGAACTCGACAAAGTACATGAACACCCACAGCAGGCCGATCAACACGAAGTAGAAGGCGACCAGCGCCGCTGTTCCCTTCGGGTCGTACTCGTCGTGGCCCAGCTCAACGGCCGGTTCAGTCTCTGCAGCCTCTTCAACCGGCTCCGGGCCGGTCGCCCGACGCAGCTCGCCACTGTCTCCCGTCTGTGGCGGCCGCCCGTTCTGGCGGCGTCGCATCGCAACGGCAAACAGCAGCGGCGAGAAGAACGCCAGCAGGACCGAGCCTGAGAGAAGCCACTGCGGGCCGGAGAGTTCGATACCGCCACCCTCCTGTCCGCTTTCGCCCCCACTGCCGCCACCGCTACCATCGAGCGGGCCACCGACAACGACAGCGCCCTTCATCCCGAGCGATTCGTGGGGTGTACAGACGTACTTGTACACGCCCATCTCTTCGAAGGTATGGCTGTATGTGGTCCCGGATTCGCTGACCGGGTCACCGGACTCAAGCGGGCCGTCACCGTCCGAGACGACGTTGTGACCGCCGCCTTCACCGGTCCAGGTCCACGTCACTTCGGTGCCGGGTGTCACCCGAACCGCTGGCGGGTCGAAGGCGAACGCGCCGTTGTTGCCCTGTGCGCCGACCGATATTTCGACGCTATCGGCGTCGGTCCTGTCGACAGTCGTTCCGTCGTAGTTCGAAACATCGTCGAACCAGCCGCCGTAATCCGGGTTTTCGGGTGGGCCTTGCTGCTGTTGTCCGCCGGAGCCGCCGTCACCGGAGCCACCGGGCCGAACGACGACGGCACCCTTCATCCCGAGCGTTTCGTGAGGGACACAGACGTATTTGAACATTCCCTCCGACTCGAAGGTGTGGCTGTAGGTCGTTCCGGCCTCGCTGACCGGGCTCCCGGAATCAAGTGGCCCGTCGCCGTCCGAGACGACGTTGTGACCGCCGCCTTCACCGTTCCATTCCCAGACAACCTCTGTGCCTGGGCTGACCATCACCGCGGGCGGGTCGAAGGCGAACGCGCCGTTGTTGCCCTGCGCGCCGACGGTGATTGTCACGGTGTCCTGGCCTCGCTTGTCGGCGGTCCCGTCGTAGTTCGAAACGTCGTCGAACCAGCCGCCGTAGTCCGGTTCCTCCTGTGCTGTCGCCGTGCCGGTCGCGGCTAGCGCCGCTGTCCCGGCTGCGGCACCGACGAACTGTCGCCGACTCAGCGCCATTGTCGCACCCCCACCGCGTCGTGCGAATCTGGCAGCTGGCTGCTTCTAGCTTCGTGCCGTACCATATCTGGGAGAATAGCAGATTACCTAAAAAAACCCCAGATGGTGTTTTCAGTCGTCAGGAACGACCCATTTCTTTTTATATCCCCTCTAACGTACGGCCAGATATGTCTGCGTCAAGCCCTCGGCTCGTAACGTTGCTGGCGCTGCTCGGACTCGCGCCGGTCGCGTACTATATGCAGGGAACCGGCCGCACCATCGTCGCGCTTTCGCTGATCAGCGTCGTCATCATTGCCGGTAGTCTGTTCCTGATGACAAAACCGACAGAGTCGAGTCCCGCCTGATATGCAGTTCGGGACGGCGGGGCTGAGTTCCGGTGAGACAGCCGGCCTCGCGGCGTTCGTCGGGCTTGGGCTCGTCGGGAGCGTCCATTGTCTCGGGATGTGCGGACCGTTAGTCACCACCTACGCCGATAGACTTGACGACGGCGGGCCAGTATCAAGCCACGAAATACGCCAGCACGCGCTGTTCAACGCCGGACGGACGCTGAGCTACGCGCTCGTCGGGACAGTGCTTGGCGCTGTCGGAAGTGTGCTGTACGACGCCGCCGGCCTTGCGCGCCTCGGGACCGCTGTCCGGGGGGCCGTCGGGGTGTTCGTCGGCCTCGCTATCATCACCGTGGGGCTGGGGTATCTCTCCCGTGGCCGCGCCGTCGATGTGGCCCGGTCGCTACCGCTGGTCGGGGACCTGTTCCAGCGACTCTCCGCGTCGCTCGTCGCCAGAGTCGACCGGTGGGTCGACGGCCCGGGGATGGTCGCACTGGGCGCGATGCACGGCTTGCTCCCCTGTCCGCTGCTCTACCCGGCGTTCCTCTACGCGTTTGCGACCGGCTCTGCGTTCACCGGCGGGCTCTCGCTGGCCGCGCTTGGCCTCGGGACGTTTCCGCTGGTGTTCGCCTACGGGACCGCCTTTGGCACGCTGTCGCCGGGCCACCGCGCGACGTTGCACCGGGCACTTGGTATTGTCTTCATCGCGCTCGCGCTCGTCCCGCTGTCGAACGGACTGGCGGCGTTTGGTATTGCTATCCCGAAACCACCCCTGCCGATGCCCTGGACATGACTCACTGCACGCTCTGTGACCTGCCGGTCGATGCGCCAGTCACCGACGACGCGGTCGAGGGGACGTTCTGCTGTCGCGGCTGTCTGGAAGTCGCACGGACGCTCGACGACCCGGCGACGGAGACCCGCGACGCCGCCGACACTGGCCCCGACCCGGACGACGCCGACGGCGAGACGGCTTTCGTTTCCGTCGACGGGATGCACTGTGCGACCTGCGAGACGTTCCTCGAAGCGCGGGCCACAGACCACGACGGGGTTGCCGCCGCGGCCGCCAGCTACCCGACGGGGACGATGAAACTCACCTACGACGCTGATGCGCTCTCGGAGTCGGACCTCACCGAGGTAGTGGCCGGCACCGGCTACGACGCCAGCCTGCAGGCCACGGAAACCGACGACGAGTACGAACTAGAGGGGCGTCTCATCGTCGGCGGCTTCTTCGGCATGATGACGATGCTGTGGTACATCCTCTTCCTCTACCCGGCCTACCTCGGTGTCGACCCGTCGCTGTTGCTGTTCGACCCGGCGGGGCAGGCGGGGGACTATCTGCTGTGGAACATGGCCGTGATGACCGGCGTCGTGGTCGGCTACACCGGGTGGCCGCTGCTCCGCGGAGCCTACGTCAGCCTCCGGGCTGGCCGTCCGAACATGGACCTGCTGGTGGCGATGGCCGCCGTGACTGCCTTCTTATACAGCGTCGTCGCCGTCATCTTGGGACATACAGAGGTGTACTTCGACGTGGCGACGGTCATCGTCATGGCCGTCTCGGTCGGCGACTACTATCAGGACCGGGTCCGGCGACGCGCGCTGGACCGGCTCACGGAGTTCACCACACAGCGGGCCGATAGCGCCCGGCGACGCACCGACGGTGGTCACGAGGAGGTCGACGTGGGGGCGCTGTCGGCCGGCGATGAAGTCGTCGTCCGCTCCGGCGAGCGAATTCCCGTTGACGGGTCTGTACTTGAGGGGACTGCTGCTGTCGACGAGTCACTCGTCACCGGCGAGTCGCTGGCTGTCCGGAAGACGGACGGCGACGAGGTCATCGGGGGGTCGCTGGTCACGCAGGGCGGCGTCGTCGTGCGGGTCGGGCCAGACGCCGAGAGCACCGTCGACCGGCTGACGAACCTCTTGTGGGAGGTCCAGAGCACGCGCGGCGGCGTTCAGCGGCTGGTCGACCGAATCGCCGCCGTCTTCGTCCCGCTGGTGGTCGTTCTCGCTGTGCTCGCCACCGGCGGGCATCTCGTCACTGGCGCAACGCTGACCGACGCGATGCTGACCGGGCTGGCGGTGCTCGTGGTCTCCTGTCCCTGTGCGCTGGGGCTGGCGACGCCGCTTGCGACCGCGGCCGGAATCCGTCGGGCGCTCGACGGCGGGACTGTCGTCACCGGCGACGCGGTGTTCGAGACCGCGACCGACGCGGACGTGGTCGCCTTCGACAAGACGGGCACACTGACGACCGGCGAGATGGAACTGCTGGAGCGGGCCGACGAGGGGGCGATGGCTCGGGCGGCTGCAGTCGAGCAGTTCGCGGAGCATCCCGTCGCCGAGGCTGTGACGGACGCCGTGCCGGTCCCGGACGCGGATATCTCCGGGTTCGAACAACACCCGGGGCAGGGCGTCAGTGCGACGGTTGACGGGGACCACGTTGTCGTTGGGACGCAAGCACTGTTCGACGACCTCGGGTTCGACGTGCCCGCCAACCTCCGGAGCCGGTGTGAACGCGCGACCGAGAACGGGCGTGTCCCGGCGCTCGTCGGCTGGGACGGCGAAGCGCGAGACGTACTTGTTGCGGGCGACAGGCTCCGCTCGCACTGGGAGTCAGTTGTCTCGGCGCTTGCTCGCGACCGCGACGTGGTTGTCATTACTGGCGACCGGCCCGAAGCCGCCACTCCGTTCGAGCGCCACGACGGCATCGACGAGGTGTTCGCTGGGGTGCCGCCCGAGGCGAAAGCCGAAGTCGTCGAGCGACTACAGTCCCGCGGAACCGTCGCGATGGTCGGCGACGGGAGCAACGACGCCCCGGCGCTGGCTGCCGCCGACGTTGGTATCGCTATGGCGTCGGGCACGTCACTGGCCGCCGATGCGGCAGACGCGGTCGTAACGACGGACGACCTGCGAGCCGTCCCTGACGTGTTCTCGGTGACAGCCGCAACCCGGACGCGGGTCCGCCAGAACCTCGCGTGGGCGTTTTGTTACAACGCCGTGGCGCTCCCGCTCGCGCTGCTTGGCGTCCTGAATCCGCTGTTTGCGGCCCTGGCGATGACGGCCAGCAGTCTGCTCGTCGTGGGGAACTCCACGCGGACGCTGGCGGGCACGGTCTCACACGGCGAGGCGAGTGCCGATGGACCGACTCCGCCACAGCAACCAGCAGCGGCCGACTGACACCGGCTGTCGATTGCTGTCTTGCCAGCGACCGCCGAATGTTTGTTATTTGGTATCATGTCTGAAACAGATTTAATATATCACCAGTTCTAGTCACATATACGTCGCTTTCACCGACGTGGTGACCCATGACCTACGCAATTCCCGTTCCCGCGCCAACGTCGTTCGCTCGCTGGCTGTACAGCGGGCGGTCGGCCATCGAACGTAGCCTCGACGCTACGGTCGAGTATGCATCCCTTATCGGGGAACGGGTCGCCGCGGACACCCGCTCGGTGAAGATTCCGCCCGTGGCACCATAGACTGGTTCGCCGCCGTGGGACCGGCGTCCCACTCACGGACGCCGCACTGCGGTGGGGATTCGATTTGGCTCACTGTCGAGCGGCGGGGCTCTACCCCCCGCTTGGCCGCTCCGTCTGAGAGGCCTGCACCGCCCAGTGTGGTCTGTCGGCGTGTCGCCACTCGGCCCTGAGCCTGCACTGTATCGTGTCGCTCTCTCGCTGTCCAGCCCTCGGGTTCCCCATCGTCCTGGTGTGGGAATCCCCTACCGGCCGCTCCGCGCCGGACGTACGCGCCCGCCACCCGCGCAGTCCCCGACCGACGCGACTCGATTGGTGAGTGCCCTTTCGGCCCGGTTCGACTCCGGCCGTCGGCGTTATGTCGCTGCAGGCGACTCCCCCGACCGAGGTATCGGCCGACGTATCACTGCGCGTTCCGCGTGGCGGGTCCGAGACCCTCGAAGCCGGTGTCGCCGGCGTCCTTGCGGCCGTCGACGGCGTCGAAGACGTGGCTGTCGACCGCGTGACAAGCGTGCGTCCCACTTGGACCGACATCCGGGTCGACGCCGATGTGTCGCTGACACTGCGGGTCGACGACGAACGGAACACTGCCGACGGCCGCACCGAACTCCTGCAAGCGGGGTTCGGCGTGATGGCAGTCAACTGCGTCGACGTGACCAGTGACGCGTAAGCGCAGTCCTCCACTCTCTCCCGTCTTCCCGAATATCCCAACCGGACCCGGGCTCTCGCCCGGCGCAGGTTCGAGTCCTGCCGGGAAGTCCACACGTATGCACAACCTCTACCTCGCCACTGTCATCGACAGGCGGCGACGCGACTCGAAGAGCAGAGCACAGTCACGCCGCACCCGGCGGCTGTAGCCGCCGGGACCGGTCGCAGTCGTCCGTATCCGGACTAGTCTGCTGGCCTGTGTGGCCGAGCCTGTAAGATACTGGAGCGCGAACTGCCACATATGACGGTCCACACCTCCGACGACCGCTGGCTCGATGCGCCAGTCGAGACAGTGTTCGCGTTCATGGACGAACCGTCGAATCAGGCGGCCGTCACGCCAAGTTTGTCCCGCGCCGAGCGCATCGAGCGGCTGCCGAACAGTGGGAATCGCGCCGCCTACGAGTACGAGATGTTCGGGGTCACGTTCACCGGTGAGGTCCGCGCGACGACCTATGAACCGCCCGAACGAATCGTCTACGACATGGACGGCGACCTGACGGGGCGGATCGACTGGCGGTTCGAACCGGAGCGCGGTGGCACGCGACTCACGTATACGGCCGACTACGATGTTCCGGGGCCGCTCCCGGAGTTCCTCCTCGCACCGCTCATCCGCTGGTACAACCGTCGAGAAGTTCGGCAGTTGCTTGACAACGTCGCCGAGGCAGTCGAAGCGGAGGAGGGGGCTGTCGCCAGTTCGCTGTCGTAACCGCGCTACTCGTCGGTCCAGAGCGCGTCCGAAAGCGTCCGCTGGACCGCTTCCTCACCGACGGCTGTGGCAAGCGTCTCGAACCCGCTGCGCTCAACCGGGTCGCTCGCGTTCGCGACCAGTCGGGAGACGATGAACTCCGGCGTGGATTTCCCGACGGTCCCAAAGCGAGGTTGATAATCGACCTGCAGGTCGAGGTCCTGATTCAGCCCTTCGGCGAAGATGCCGTCGACACGGGCCTCGATGGGCAGCGGTTCGAGGTCGTCCGCGAGGTGGGTGACGAACACGCCCAAGGCGTCGCGGTCGACAGTCAGCGTCACGAGTCCGTGGAGGAGGTCGGCGGCGGAGCCGGGTTCGGTGATGGCCTCGAACTCGTCGACGAGCATCAGCGTCCGGTCGCTCTCGGTCAGCGGCGGCACAACCGAGCGCAGCGTCGATTCGAGAACGCCGGCGTTGAACGACGCGTGCCGACGGTGGAACACGACCGTGTCGACGATGCCGACCTCGGCGGCCTCAGCGGGAACCGGAAGCCCCATCTGGGCCAGCAGTTGCACTTGACACAGCGTCTCCAGCAGGGTCGTCTTCCCGCCGGAGTTCGCGCCGGTCAGGACAGCCACCCGGTCGCCGCTGGGCGGCTGGTTCGCCCGGTCCAACTCTAGCGTGTGGTCGCCGATAGCGTAGGTGACCGGCTGGACACTCTCTACGTCCGCGATGGTGAGGTTCCGTGCTCGCTTCACCGCGATAGTTTTGCGGTCCTCGACAAAGCTGGGCCTTGTCAGGTCGAACGCGATGGCAAAGCGGGCGAGCGAGACAGAAAAGGCGATGTCGTCCACCGCCTTGACTGCGGCGTCGATGTCTTCACGGGCGTCCGCGAGGTCGTCTTCCAGCCGGTCGGCAACGGCTTCCTCTCGCTTCTGTACGTCGCTTCGTAGCGTGTTCCGAAGGTCTCGGAGCGCCACGTCGACGAAATCCCGCGCGTCGGTCGCCTCACGGGGCATCGCATCCCGGACGCGGGCGGCGTCGATGCCCGTCTCGCTCGTGACATGACGGACGAGCGCGTCTTGGAACTCGTCGGGTCGCCGTGCGCCTTCTTGCACGGCTTCGACGACTTCCATCGATGCCGCTGCAAGGTCCTCTATCTGTCCGAGCTGGTCGCGCAGGCGGTCGAGTTCTTTATCGGCCCCTTCGCCGACGGACTCGCCGTCGCCCGCGAGCCCGGCGAGCGCCGCCCGTCCGGCCGTCAGCGACTCGCCGTCGAGGGCCGCTAGCGGTTCGAACACGCCGCTTTCAATGCCGGTGTCCCGGAGGGCGAGCGCCACGTCGACCGCGGCCAGTTCACCCCCGCCGGCGTCGTACTCTTCGAACGCGTCGAGAACGGCCCGCTGGTCCGACTCGGAGAGGTCAGCCCAGGTGTCCCGCGCTTCGAGCACGTCGTCCAGCCGCTCGGCCATCGCCTCGCGGGTCGGCAGCGGCGTCAGCACCCGGATGCTGTCCGCCGCGTCCGCCGTGACCGCGTACTCCTCGGCGAGGTCGAGCAGTTCCTTGTACACGTCGCGGGTGTCTCTGGTGGCGAGCAGGTCCATCGACTCGGCCCCGGTCGCCCGCCGGAGGATGCGCGTCGCTCGCCCCCGGGAGAGGCCAGCCGTAGTTAGCGCTCGTGTATCCGCCGACTCGATGGCCTCGATGGCCCGCTCGACGCCTAGCTCCTCGGTGAGCAGTTCGGACGTCTTCGGGCCGATGCCCCAGTACTCCTCCAGTCGCATGCACGGGTGGAGAACGGCGGCCCGCTTATGCGTTTTCAGTTGTCGGGCTCGTCGTCGTCGATACCGAAGCGCTCGTGCAGTGGCCCCGGTTCCCCGCGGGCCTGCCGGTCAGCCCGCCGAGCGGCACGGCGTGCGATGAGCGCCCCCAGTGCTGCCGGAATCGCCAGACCGAGCGATACAAGCGCGGTCTGTTCCGAGACCACCGACGGCCCATCTGACAGGAGGACTTCGTAGCCGACCACAAGCACAACCACGGCCACGCCGGCGACGACGAGGTATAGCCCGCGGGCAAGCACCTCACTGGGATTGCGGAGTCGTGAGAGATATCCGGCCGGGCCAAGCCAGCCGGCCAGCAGGACGCCGACGGCCACGGGAAGCGAGAGGTCGCCGACGAGGATGACGACGGCGTACAGCACGAGCGGCGCAATGGCGATACCGAGGGAGAGGCCAGTGAGCGCGACCGCCCACGTTGGCGTCCCGGAATCCATCGACTCCAGCGTCTCGGTCAGGCGCTCGTCGAGCATTTCGGCCTGTTCGTCAGTGAGTAGCGACGCGTTACAGTGTGGACAGGCCATTGCCGTGGGCTTCAGTGGCTCGCCACACTCCGGGCAGGCGGGGTCCGACGCGTCACGCCACTCGGTCATATTCTCCTTTACACACCGAGCGGTTTGAGTGACCCGGATAGTGTCATATTAGCAGAATACAGATGTGGGGAGCGCTAATACTCCATCACAGTGTAGCACGACCCATGCAGTCAAATCGCTGTCTCTGCCGTGGGTTTCCGGCTGAAGATTGTATTCTAAATGATAGAAAGAAATAATCCAGTACAAGCCCACCGTGACATATGGGGGGCGTTGATATTCTACACGTTGACGACGACAAGGGGCTTGCTAGCCTGACTGCCGACCTACTTGAACGCAAGGACAGTCGGTTCAACGTGGAGACTGCCACAAGCGCGACAGAAGGGCTACAGCTGCTCAGCGACCTCTCCCCTGACTGCATTGTCTCTGACTTTGAGATGCCCGGGATAGACGGACTTGAGTTTTTAGAGGCCGTCCGGGCGGAACACGCTAAGCTCCCATTCATCCTGTTTACTGGCCGAGGAAGCGAAGAAATCGCAAGCGATGCGATCTCTGCCGGCGCAACTGACTACTTACAGAAACAATCCGGGACTGAGCAGTACGAGCTACTGGCCAACCGCATTAACAACGCTGTCACCCGCAATCGCTCAGAACAACAGCTACGCGAGACCAAAGAGGAGTATGCTGCCGTTTTCGAGAACGCGCGGAACGGGCTCTTGCTTGTTGATGTCGAACAAGACGGGTTTCGCTTCCGGCGGTGTAATTCACGGGTGCTTGAGTTTACCGGACTTGCAGAGTCGGAACTTATCGGGAAGACCCCACAGGAGGCACTCGGATACGAGAATTCCAGAGCGGTCGCCGGCGCGTATCGGAAATGTGTCGCCATGCGTGAGACAATTACATATACGGTGACACTTACTCATCCAGTCGGCGACGTTGTTCATGAAGTCAATACCACGCCGATCATCAGAGACGGCGAGGTTGAGCAGCTTGTCGTCGCGTTTACCGATATCACCGAACGACACGCCCGTGAGCAGAAGTTACGCGAAGAACGGGCCGTCATTCAACAGGCGCTTGATGCGCTCGATGAGCCGCTGTTCGTCACCGATATAGATGGCCGCCTCAAGCACTGTAACCATCGTGCACTCGAGCTTACCGGGAACACCGAAGAGACAGCCGTCGGAACGCCGATAACTGCCCTGTTTCCCGACGAAGAGCGGGAGACGATTGCTGACGCGGTTGACGATGCGCTCCGCACTGGCCGAACGACTATCACGGCCAGCCTCTGCCTCGACAGCGGTCAGCAACAGCGGTATGAGTTCCGCGCTCACTCCTTGACTGATCTGGACAACAACACTGCAGGGCTTGTCATACTTGGTCAGGATGTTTCTGATACCTGATCGAGTGTCTCTCTGTTGCAGATGCCGGTCACTGTGGCCGGCCCTGTGTGCTGACCGGCCGCCATACGCAGACGTGTCCGCCGACAGACTATTTATTCGCCCTGCAACTCCCTGAGCCTTATACCATATGACGGCTGAATTGAACAATGCCAATGAAAGACGTGCTCTCCAGAATCGGCATCGGGTCTGCTACGGTAGACACGGTTTTGCCCACAGATTCCGTCAGAGCCGGTGAATCTGTCCGGGCCGAAGTCCATGTTGAGGGCGGATCGACAGACCAGAACATCGATGCGGTCTACTTCGCGCTGGAAACTGAATACAAGTCCGACGAGGGGTACAAGGACGCCATCATCGACCAGTGGCAGCTCACGGAGCCGTTCACTATCGAAGCGGGCGAGAAACGACGTTTCGAGACTACTATCGATATTCCCCGGGAGACGCCGGTGACCACGCGCTCGACGGCCGTTGAAATCGAGACTGGCCTCGACATCTCGATGGCGGTCGACCCCGGCGACGAGGATTACATCGAAGTCGAACCGACACACCGCACGCAGGCGGTGTTCGACGCGCTCGATTCGCTCGGTTTCTCGCTCCATGCCTCGGCCTGTGAGGCGACAGCCGGGAGCCTGTTCACTACTTCGGTGAACTTCGCTCAGGAGTTCGAGTTCCGGCCCCAGCGCGGCGAGTTCGCCGGCGCGGTCGACGAGGTCGAGATCGTCCCGGTGTTCGACGACGACCGGCTCACGGTGTACCTAGAAGTCGACCGCAATGCCGGGCTGCTCTCGGAGATGACCGATGCCGACGAGCGACACACGAAACTCACCGTCGACGCGCCCGACGCTGACGCTATCGAGCCGCGACTCGCGGACGCGATTCGGGAACTGAGTTAGTCCGCTGGCGTACTGTACCGCCCTCAACCCCAGAACGACTGCGTCCGTGCGTACTCCCGCTCTTGTCGGAGGATGTCCCGGTAGAATTCGTCTTCGTCCTCCCGCAAGCGGTTGATGATTCGGGCGGCGTTGTGGGGCCCGACCCCGCGGGCGGCCAGCGCGACCACGGCTTGTTTCCCGTGGCTCTGGACCAGCGAGGCCGAGCGGTAGGCTCGTTCGGTCATCTTCTCCTGCTCCTCGTCCTTGTCGTCGGTCCGGACGGCCGAGACGACTTCCTCGGCCCACGGATTCAGCGCGGCGATTCGGGTCGAGCCACACTGCGGACACGACGGCTGATCCCGCACGCGCTTGACTTGCTGTTTGCGGTCCCACTTCTTGCAGTGCAGACACGCGAGGATGACGCGGTCACTCTGGATGCGCTCCTTGACGGTTTTGATGACGCTCGTGTCGGCGTTCTCCGGTGAGAGGAGTTCCCGCCCGGAGGAACTACCGCCAGTCCCGATTGGCGTGTGTTCGCCCACTGTTTCGAGCGCCACGTCGCCGTTCTGGATATCTCGGAGAAGGTCGGCTGTCGCTTCGATAGCGAGGTCCTCGTGGCGAACCTCGCGCAGGGCTTCGTCGTACATCGGCGTGTCCTCAAGCGCTGCCAGCAGGCGGTCACGGCCGAAGTCAGTCGACCCCCGGCCCCGCCAGCGCTTGAGCGAGCCGAACTTCGTCGCCACCTGCGCGAGCTTGAACTTCAGCGCGTCGGCGTTTTTCAGGCTGAGTTCGATGAGCGCTGGGAGGTGGTCAGGATCGGTGTCCTCAATGACTTCGATGACATCGCCGGCGGTGATCCGGCGCGGGACCTCCAGCGTAATCCGGTACGGGTCGACATCCATCGCGACCGACGACCCTGCCCGTTGACCGAGCAGCGCCGAGAGGACCCGGCCCAGCGTTTCGTTGATTTTGTGCCCGTAGCAAGCGTTGACGATGACCTCCCGGCCGTGGAACTCCACCAGAATAGTCGTGTCGTCCGGAATCGGCCCTTCGTGTTCTTCCACCTGCGAGAGCCCGTCGACGACGGTTTCGGGGCCGGCGGCATAGCGAGTCGCCACGTCTCTGGCGACGGCCTCGGTGTCCGCGCCGTCCTGGAGTTGCCGACCAGCCACACGACGGAGTTCGCCGACTTCCGCGGCGACGGCTCTCGGAACCGGAATCTCCTGCCCCACCCACGACGGGACCTCACCGGCGGGGTCTTCGATGGGTGAGACGGTCACGACTTCCTCTTCCTCGTCGATATTCGTGATGCGCCACATCTCCCCGCGCTGGACGAACACCTCGCCGGGCGTGGCGAAGTTGACGACGAACTTCTCATCGAGGGTCCCGACCTGCTGGCCTGAGGCCACGTCCTCCACGTCGTATGTGGCCTCGTCGGGAATCATCGAGAGGTTCTGGTAGAAGTACTGCCAGGTCCCGCGGCGCTTCTCTAACGTGTCCCGGTCCTCGTCGAGCCAGATGACGTTGTTCGCCGCGAGTTCCTCGACGACCTGCTTGAACTGGGCCTCGTCGAGGTCCCGGAACGGGTACGCGCGGGTCAGTATCTCGTAGGCCCGCATCGCCCGAATTTCGCCGGCATCCATCACCAGTCCGGCGATCTGGTTGGCAACTGTGTCGAGGCTCCCGTCGTGGATTTCGGCGGGCTCGACATCGCCGGCTTCGGCCTGTCTCGCAATCGCCAGCGCCTCCAGCGTGTCGTCGGTGTCAGTCGTAACGACCGTGCCCGAGGAAACGAGGTCCCGGCGGTGGCCGGCGCGGCCGACCCGCTGGACGAGGCGGGACACCTGCCGGGGGCTGCCGTACTGGACGACGTGGTCGACGTGGCCCACGTCGATACCCAGTTCCATCGAGGAGGTACACAACAGGGCATCGAGGTCGCCGGCTTTGAAGCGGTCCTCCACGTCGATCCGGGCCTCTTTCGACAGCGAGCCGTGGTGGACGCCGAGGTCGGTTCCCAGCTCTTTGAACCGCGAGCCCAGTGCCTCCGCTGTCTGTCGGGTGTTGACAAACAGCAGGACAGATTCGTTTTCGTCGATGAGGTCCGCGATGAACCGGACGTGGCTAGCCGTTCCCGCGTCAGTGACGAGGGAGCTCGACAGTTCCTCGTCCCGGTCAGTAATCTGGGGCCGAACCACTTCGATATCTAGCCGGCTGCCGATGTCCACTTCCACGATGGCGCAGGTTCGGCCGCCAGTGAGAAACCGGCCGACTTCGTGTGGGTCGCCGACGGTCGCCGAGAGGCCGATTCGCTGGAACCGCCCGGACAGTTCCCGGAGCCGTTCGAGTCCGATAGTCAACTGTGCGCCGCGCTTGGCCGCGGCGAGTTCGTGGACCTCGTCGATAACGATATGCTCGATATCCTCTAGCGCTGTCCGGAGCTTCGACCCGGTGAGCATCGCCTGTAGCGTTTCCGGCGTAGTCACCAGCACGTCCGGCGGGTCGTTTGCCTGCTTCTGGCGCTGGTAGTCAGTCGTGTCGCCGTGGCGAACGTCCACTTCGAGGCCGAGCGTTTCGCCCCACCAGTCGAGGCGCTGGCGCATGTCGCGGTTCAGCGCCCGGAGCGGCGTGATGTACAGCGCGCCGATGCCAAAGCGGTCCTCGGATTCGGCCAGCGCGTCGAAGACCGGCAACATCGCCGTTTCAGTTTTTCCGGTTCCGGTCGGGGCGACGACTAGCGCGTCTCGCCCGTCAGCCAGAGTTGGAATCGCCTTTCGCTGTGGGTCGGTCGGCGTCGTGAAGCCGCGCTCGGAGAGCGCACTGCGGACGGCCGGCCCGAGCGCAGTGAAGGCGTCATCGCCGCGAGCGACCCCGTCAGTCATCGCCCCTCTCTAGCGACTACACCGGGTTAAACACGTTGTGTCACATTCTCTCGTTCCCCATCGGTAACCAGAGCACTGCGGGCGTTGCGGTGGAGAACGGGTACAGCCTTATGTCGTTGCCCTGGGATATGTGGAATCATGACCGACGCCTGTGCAACTGCGGCCGGTGATGGCCTGTGAACACGCTTGATGAGATCGAACGGGCGGTAAAGGACACGGCCCACTACGTTAGCGGGAACCTGGCGAACTACGCCAACAGAGCCGCTGGCGAGAACCCGAGTGGGGAGCAACAGGTCGGTGGCGACGTGTGGGCCGATGACCTGTTTTTCGACGCACTCGCGTACATCGACGGCATCGGCGCGTACGCGAGCGAGGAACGTAGCGACGTGGTCGACTGTGGCGAGGGCTACAGCATCGCCATCGACCCGCTCGATGGCTCCTCGAACCTCGCCTCGAACAACTCCGTGGGGACGATAATCGGGGTCTACGACGCTGAACTGCCCGCGGCGGGCCGGGAAATGGTCGCATCGCTGATGGTGCTGTACGGCCCATACACGACGCTGACAATCGCCCGGTCCGACCGCGATGTCGTTCAGGAGCACCTCCTCCGGGATGGGCACAGCGAGCGCTGGGGCCAGTTCGAACTGCCAGCAGAGGCGACTGTTGTCGGGTTAGCGGGCAAGACTGGCGAGCGAAGCGACGCGTTCAACGACATCGCCCAGTCCTTCGAGCGGGACCTGAAGCTCCGCTACGGCGGCGCGACCGTCGCCGACCTGGCACAGGTGCTCGAATACGGCGGGCTGTTCGGGTATCCGGTGACGTCGGGGTATCCAAACGGCAAGCTCCGGGTCCACTTCGAATCAGCGCCGCTCGCGTACCTCGTCGAGGCTGCCGGTGGGGCCTCTAGCGACGGCTCGCAGTCGTTGCTCGACGTTGAACCGGACGGTATCCACGACCGGACGCCGACGTTCCTCGGGAACACAGAACTGGTCGACGAACTCGAAGCGGCGCTCTCGGAAACATAGGCGGGTACAGAACGCTGGCTCAGACCTGTCGGTAGGCCCCTAACCGCGTGCCATCAAGCAGGAACGCCTCGGTATCCGCCATGCCCTCGGGCAGGAACGGGGCGAGGAACTCCTGGCCGTCGACGTTGACCCACGTCCCGCCGGAGCGGTCGTTAAACGCCGGAAAGACGACGATGTCCGGCGCGTTCTCGACTGGTTGGTCGAACTGTTCGGCAAAGGGCTCAGTCACCAGCGAGCCGCGGAGCCAGGCCCGCTCCTTCTGGGCCCCACCGACGCTGTCTTCGAGTCGGACGACGGGATGTTCGTGGCCGACACAGACGACGTCGGCTTCGAGCACGTCCGGCGCGGGCCAGGTGTGGCCGTGGGCGAACCCGACCGAACCGAGACGGGTTCCATGTCCCGGTGTTACCTCAACATCGGCGTCGAGGTCAGACAAGACTGGCTCCAGACCGCCGTCGTGATTCCCTTTCACCAGTGTCACGGGCACGTCAAGGGCGTCGAACAGCGTTTCGAGCTCCGCTCGCTCGTCTGCGAACGGGTCGCCGATGGCGTGGCCCAGGTCGCCGATGACGACCAGCCGGTCGGCCCGGGCGCGTCTCAGGCATGTCAGCAACCGCTCCCGGCGGGCCTCGGCGGCCGACTGGAGTTCGACCCCCTCGTACCTCAGTCCTGCTTCGATGCCGGCGTGATAATCGGCCACCGCCAGCAGTCGCTCTCCGTCGGTGTCGACTGTGGCCGCTGGAACGCCGGGAAGCGGTTCGACACGCATCTGCGCTCGGTTGGGTCGCAGGGGAGAAAAGGACCGCGGCTCGGTGCGTCAGATGGGTGTGAGCTTGCCGTCCTCGGGCTCGTAGCAGCGTCCGCCCATCAACGCGTCTTGGATGGCGTCCTCGACGGCATCGGCGTCCGCGCCGTGGCGGCTCACGACCGTCGAGCGGAGTTCCTCGCGGTCGGCCCCACTGCCGTCGTCGAGGTCATCCATGACCGCCATGACGGCGTCTTCGAGGTCCACGTCCTCGGTAGGCGCGTCCTCGCTCGCCGACTCGTCTGGTGTGGTCTCGTCGGCTGCGGCGTCGGTCGCTGTTTCGGGCGTCTCGGCGGGTGCGTCGCTTGTGGCCGCGTCAGCGGTCGGCTCGGGGGACTCATCGCCGGCCGGTGCACCGGGCGAACCGGGTGCGGGCTCGGCGTCGGCGGCGTCTGCGGGCGCGCCCTCCTGGGCCGCGTCGGCCAGTTCTTCGTGGTCCGGCGTCTCGATGTCGGCCTCGCCGGGCTCATCCACTTCTGTCCCGCTCTGGAAGTCAGTGCCGTACTCCTGTTCGATTTCCTCGCGTTCGTCCTCGTCCAGTTCGAACTCGGTGTCGAAGTCGCCGAGGTCACCGCCGTCGTCGGGTTCGGACGACGACTCCGGTTCGTCCTGTCCCATCGCGTCGGCGTCGGTCACCGGATCACTCGACACCGGTGGTTCGTCCACGGGCTCGCTCTGTTCAGGCGTCGAGGACACGTCCTCACCCACGGACTCACCCGGCGTGGTTTCGTCGGCTGCGGCGTCGGTCGCTGTCTCGGGCGTCTCGACGGGTGCGTCACTCGTGGCCGCGCCGGCGTCTGGCTCTGTCGACTCGTCGCCGGCCGGTGCGCCGGGCGAACCGGGCGCGGGTTCGGCGTCGGCAGCGTCTGCGGGCGCACCTTTTTCCGCCGCGTCGGCCACCTCTTCGTCTGTCGTCGGCTCAGTAGCGCCGGAGTCGGTTGCCGTCGCGTCTCCCTCTGCGTCCTCAGTCGCCGTCTCCGGGGTGGAAACGTCAGTATCGAGGTCGAGAGAGGCAAGGAGCGGAATCGGGTCGTCGGTCCCGTCGTCTGGTGACAACGACAGCCCTTGCGCCTCGTCCGTGTCGCCGGCGACGACGCGAGCGGCGTCGAGCGCCGTCGTCCGGAGCGCGTCGAGGTAGTCGCCGGTCGTGCCGTAGTGGTCCAGCGCGAGCGTGATGCCGGCCGCGGCGCTCTCGTCGATGCCCCGGTCGAGTAACGCAAGGCGGAGTTCGTCGCCGGCTAAACCGGCCTGTTTCGCGCTGGCCATCTGTCCGATGCGCGAGACGGTCTGCTCGGCGGCCTGAACGACCCAGCGGTCCCGCGTATCCGCGTCAACCTCGCTGATGCTCTCGGGTCGCACCGAAGTGAACACCCGGTCGCTGTCGTCGGGCTGGAAGGTGCGAGCCTTGCCCGTGACGGCGACGAACATCGGCGGGTCAGCGGCCTCGAGGAAGGCCAGCTCGTCGGGCTGATACTGACCAGCGTAGATGACGAACGGGCCGGTCGGGTCCACGACGCGAGCGCGCAACACGTCGTCGTTGACCTGTTCGAGTTCGGTGAGAACGCCAACGAGGAACAGCCGGTTGACCCGCGCGCCGGTCGGCGTGACGACGTAGTTCGGGGCCCGTTCCTCGTCGGATTCGGAGTACGAGAAGTCGGCGTCATCGAACTCCGCGGCGAACAGTCGATGGGCAACCTCCCGGCGGCCGGGGCCGCTGTCTCCGGATTCGCTCATGTGTCTGCCTCCTGCAGCAGGGCCTGCGCACGCGTCGCCGGGTCGTCGTCGGCCTCGGCGAAGGTCGAGGCAGTGAGGTTCGCGCCGTACTCGTCGACCGACAGCGACCCGCGGACGACGTACTCGCGGCCGACGATGCGGTCGCTGATGCGCTCGGCGACGACCTCTTTATCCATCGCATCGCGGGCGTGCTCGCGGGCGTCGTCGAGGTCGCCACCGTACACGCGGGCGGTGAGTTCGTCATCGAGCACCGCGGTGACGGTGTCGGTCCCGTCGTCGAGGATGGCCTTCGTCCGCAGGTCGTCCTCGCCTTCGACCGCACCGTGGGAGCGACACTGGCCGTTCTGGATGACGCGGCCACACTCCGGACAGCGCTCGATGAGGCCGGAGCCGTCCCGCACCTCGATGACATTGCCGGCCAGTTCCACGTCGAACAGGCCGCCGCTCTCGACGGCCTCACGGACTGACAACCGCGGTGCGTCTTCAGTGACGCCGACCGTGCGGTCCAGCGCGGTCACCGCGGAGAACTCCGAGACGTTCACCGATGGCGCACCACGGAACTCACGGACGAACGTCTCGTCGAGGCGCACGGACGCCCCTTCCTCGATTTCGTCGTGGGGCTCCCAGTCGGTAAACGGGAGCCGCCCGCTCTCGTCGCCGAGGACACCGCTGAGAATCGTCGTTTCGCCGTCGCGGCCGTCGATGACCTTCTGCTCGCATTCCAGTACCTGCACCTCGACAGTGATGCCGCGGTCACCGGGCGCGAGGTCCTGCAGCGCGGCGCGGCCGCCCACATCGTAGTCGATGTCGAGCGTTTCGTCGACGACTTCGGGGTCGGTGCTGTCGCCCAGATTAAGCTCCGGCTGGCCGTCCCACTCGCGGACGCCGGCGTTGCCGAGCTGGACGGTCTGGCCGGGCTGGAGGTCGCCCGAGAAGCCGTCCCACGCCGTGTAGGATATCTTTCCCGTTTCGTCGGCGAGTTCGCCCTCGCGGATGACGTGCTGTTCCCCGTTGTACTGGATAGACCGGCGACCCGACGTGAGCACCACGGCGGTGACTGTCACGTTCGAGTCGTCGGTCGAAACCTCGTTGATGGCCTTGCTCGACGGCGTGCTATCGCCGCCCGAGCTGCCATCGCCGTACTTCCGTCTGAGGCTTTGCTTGGCCTCGTCCATCGGGACGGAGTAGTTCACGAGGTTTTCCAGGTCGCGTGTGACCTCCTCTTTGTCAACACCGAGGTCGGAGGCGAGCTCCTCGGCATGGTCTTCGAGAGACATCGACTGACGGTTCGACGGGAGCACTCAAAAGCGTTTTCGGCCAGCCGTGCAGGGTACAGCCGTCGATACCTGTTTGAAATCGCCCAAAATTCTTATTTATGATACTGTAATCTCTCAGCATATGCTCCCTGACCGAGTTAGTGCATTTCAAACGGCCGAAAATTCCGCTACTGGCCACGTCAAGCTAACCGGACAGAAAGTTATTGTCACTGATAGCGAGTGTGGGCATAGGGGAGCCTGACCATGGGGAGCGTGTTCGGGTCGAAGCCGTCAGAGGCCCACGTCATCTGGCGGAGTGGCCGGAACAACGACGGCAAAAAGAAGTTCGATTTCGAGTATCTGGAACTGTGGGCCGCCCATTTCGGCGTCGACTTCGAGCAGTGGACCCGCGTTGACCACGACCGTGCGGATGAACCCCGCGAGCGGTTTGCCTGCGTGTTCCGCTGGTCGAAAAGCGGGGGACAGGAACTCTCCGTCGGCGACGAGGAGTGGACGATGGGCTCACAGCGCAAGCCCCGTACGTTCGTTGAAATCGACGAGGAAGGGGTGGTTCGACTCCGTGGCTGGAACAGTGAGACGACGCTTGACGTCGATGAACTGGTGCTGAAAAAGACGGTGCTAAAGCTGAAAACCGCCGATGGTACGGTAAAGAAACTCGACGTCCGGAAGCTCTCGAAGCGTCCCGAGACAACATCTTCCTGACTGTAACCCAAAAGCCGTTTGACGTGTCGCCGGCACGAACGAGTATGCACGTCGTCGTCAACGCCGCCATGAGTGTGGACGGGAAACTCTCTTCTCGCCGCCGCGAACAGATAGCTATCTCCGGCCCGGACGACTTCGACCGCGTCGACCAGCTCAGAGCCGACAGCGACGCGGTGATGGTCGGCGTCGGCACAATTCTCGCCGATGACCCTTCGCTGACCGTCGACGACGCCGACCGCCGCGCCGCTCGGGCCGAGCGTGGCGACCCCGAAAACCCCGCGCGCGTCATCGCTGACTCCCGTATCCGCACGCCGCCGGACGCCACAGTGCTTGACGGCCGCGCACAGACCTACCTCCTCGTTAGCGAAGCCGCGCCACCGGACTTCATCGAGGAGATGGAAGACGCCGGCGCGTACGTCATCGCTGCCGGTCAGGACCGGGTCGACCTCACGACGACGCTTGCAAAGCTGGAAGGCGATGGTATCGACCAGCTCATGGTCGAAGGTGGCGGCGAACTCATCTTCGGCCTGCTGGAGGAGGCGCTGGTCGACGAACTGTTCGTCTACGTTGGTCCGAAGGTTATCGGCGGCCGGGACGCGCCGACGCTGGCCGACGGCGACGGCTTCATCGAGGACTTCCCGGAGCCGGAGCTAGCCGACGTCGAACGGGTCGACGACGGCGTGGTGCTACACTGGCAGTTCTAAGAACTGGCCGACAGAATTAGTGGTCGTGGCCGGTCAGCTCGGCGAAGGACTGTCCGAAGCGTTCCTCGAACAGTTCGCTGGTTTCCTCTTCGAGCGCGACGATCTGCTCGTCCGGCTCGCCCTGCGCGTGGTGGACAGCGCTGTGAATCCGCTGGGTCATGCCGAACATCGCGATGTCGCCGACGACCTGCGGGTCCGTCTCGTCCGGTGACTCGCGGAGGATGTCCACGAGTTCGCTCGGAACTGTGAGTTCGTCGGTCTCTTCGCCGTCATCAATAGTCAGCGTGACAGTGTCTGTTGCCATGCGGCTTACTCCGGGGGCTATCCTAAAGGGTCTGTGGATGTGAGAACGGAGAAACAGGCGCGCTAGTCGTCGGCTTCTGCGGCGGCTTCGGACTCTGCCTCTGCGGTAGCTTCGGCCTGTGCTTCGAGATACTCGTCAGCGTCGATGGCGGCTTTACAGCCCATCCCGGCAGCGGTGACGGCCTGCTGGTAGTGGTAGTCGACCACGTCGCCGGCACCGAAGATACCGTCCACGTCGGTGGCGGTCTGGTCGCCGCCGGTGCCGCCGTGGGTCTGGATGTACCCGGTATCGTCCAGCTCGACGCCGGTGTCTCCGAGGTAGTCGGTGTTAGGCGTGTGACCGATGGCAATAAAGACGGCACCAACGTCGAAGTCGAAGGTTTCGGTCCCGTCGGCGTCGAGCTTCTCGCTGGGATGGCCCTCGTCGTTCTGTGCGAGGGTGACGTGGTCGACGCCGTCCTCGGGGGAGCCGTGCATTTCCAGCAGCTCGGTGTTGCGCATGATCTCGATTTCGCCCTCGTCGACCTTCTGCTGGACGCGGTCGATCCAGTAGTCCTCGGCGCGGAACTCTTCGCGGCGGTGCGCGATGTAGACGGTGTCAGCGAACTTCGTGAGGAAGTGGGCCTCCTCCATGGCTGCGTCGCCGCCGCCGACGACGAGCATGTCTTCGCCACGGAAAAACGCGCCGTCGCAGGTCGCGCACGTCGAGACGCCGTAGCCCATGAGTTCGTCCTCGCCGGGGACGCCCAGCGTGCGGGCGCTGGCTCCGGAGGCGGCGATGAAGGCGTCGCAGGTGTACACGTCGCCGTTTGACAGCTCTACGCGGAACGGCCGCTCGCTGTCGTCGATGTCGGCAACGATACCGTGTTCCAGCTCAGCGCCGAAGCGCTCAGCCTGCTCTTTCATATTGTTGATGAGGTCCGGCCCGGGGAGGCCCTCCGGGAAGCCGGGGAAGTTCTCGACTTCACTAGTCAGCGTGAGCTGCCCACCGGGTTCGTCGCCTTCGAGAACGAGTGGGTCGTTGTTGCTCCTGGCGGCGTAGATGGCCGCTGTCAGTCCCGCTGCGCCCGTGCCAGCGACGATGAGTCGTCGGTGTTCGACCGATTCTGTCATTAGCCAAGTTAGACTACCGGGCCGTATTTAGCTTGTGTTGTCGTGCGCCGAACGCGGGCTGGGACGACACGCTTAGGCCGCTGCCACCGTTCGCTGAGGGTATGGCTGCCGATATCGAAGAGAAGACTGACCGCTACGAAGGACTACTCGCGGAGGCACTTGATGCGGCATCAGTCGCACCCCCTGAAGGGACACCGATGCACAATGCCGCCTTGGAGTGCGAGGAGATGGCGTCAGCGTATCTTGAAGATGGGCGTCACTTTAGGGACGACGACGACCTCGTGAACGCCTTAGCGTCGTTCTCGTACGGGCACGCGTGGCTGGACGCAGGCGCACGTATCGGGCTCTTTGACGTGCCAACTGAGGGGCATCTGTTCACTGTCTGAAACCGCGGCCAGACGGATCTGTGGTTGGCGCTCACAGAGAGCTGTCTGTCCGTCTACTACTATCTGTTCGAACCGCAGGTCGCTGCCCTACTGCGAAACGGCCCCTCGCTCCAGTCGCACGATGACGTTCGTTGCGGCACTTGAGTTCGGTGGCCTTGTGGTCTGGGTCGCCCCCGATTAATCGGTCGCGGGCCGCTCCAGTGACAGGGCGTCATCATCACCGTATGTACCTATCTGGTATACAACCGTAGCTAAGCTGTGTTACTCGGTAACATCGCTTTTTACATCATATCACTCCCTCACGATGTGCGGAACCACACTGTGACTCCCGCTGACCCGGTAATTTCGGGGCCCACTCGCCGTTCTCGACTGAACTGGAATGACTGGAGCAAGGTGTGGGCTGGTCGTTCAGCGCTGCACCGACGGAGTCACACGGCGTTGCAGTCCCCCGATTATGCGTTATGTCCGGGCGTTGGCGGCCACCGTCAACTTTATACATCCCTATATCGGGATATGCTATACCCTACCACGCCGCTGTACTGCGGTTTATGCCAGAAGTCGGCGAAAGATTTATATACTTTACGGACTAACTATAGGGTAAGACAAATCCCCAATCAGTCTTAAAATTTCTGCACCCGGCAGAACAGGACTTCCAATCATGAGTGAATCAACAACGCGGACAAGCACACGAGAACGAGACGAAAAAATCACCGAATCGACGGAACAGGAGGCTGTAGAGACCTGTCCCGAATGTAGTGGCAACGTCGTTACGGATACCGAGCACGGCGAAACAGTCTGTGAAGACTGTGGACTGGTCGTTGAGGAAGACGAGATCGACCGCGGGCCGGAATGGCGTGCGTTCAATTCCGCCGAGAAGGACCGCAAGTCCCGCGTCGGCGCGCCGACGACGAACATGATGCACGACAAGGGTCTCTCGACGAACATCGGCTGGCAGAACAAGGACGCCTACGGGCGCTCCCTCTCCAGCGAACAGCGCCAGAAGATGCAGCGGCTCCGGACCTGGAACGAACGGTTCCGGACCCGTGACTCCAAGGAGCGCAATCTCAAGCAGGCACTGGGCGAAATCGACCGTATGGCCTCTGCGCTGGGGCTCCCCCAGAACGTCCGTGAGACATCCAGCGTCATCTACCGCCGCGCACTCGGTGACGACCTCCTTCCGGGTCGCTCTATCGAGGGCGTTGCGACCGCTGCGCTGTACGCGGCCGCTCGCATGGCCGGGAACCCCCGGTCGCTGGACGAGATGGCCCGTGTCTCCCGCGTCGAAAAGATGGAGCTCACACGGACCTACCGCTACATTGTCCGGGAACTCAGTCTCGAAGTTCAGCCGGCGGACCCGGAACACTACCTCCCACGGTTCATCTCCGACCTGGACCTCAGTGAGGAGACCCAGCGACAGGCACGGGACCTCGTCGAAGGTGCTCGTCAGTCGGGGATGCTCTCCGGCAAATCGCCGGTCGGCATCGCCGCTGCGGCCGTCTACGCTGCCGCGTTGCTGACCAACGAGAAGGTCACACAGAGCCAGGTCAGCGACGTCGCTGACATCTCTGAAGTGACCATCCGAAACCGATACAAGGAACTCCTCGAAGCCGAGGACCTTCCGGCCTGACGCTCGGATGAAGGCAGACTAATGGGGAGACGACAAGGCTTTTTATCATTGGCTATGTGTGTGAGTAACATACATGGAGGAAGCGTACGTGCGATTGCTCTGCCCTGAGTGTAAGAAAGACTGGGAGTCGACGCCGACAGACTTGCCGCGACACGACACGACGTTCCACTGCCCGAACTGTCACGCGAGCCATCGGCTCGCTGTTTTCACCCGTACAGAAAACGACTTGCAGACGCTGAAAGGACTGCAGTAACTACTCGCTCGTCGCCGAGCGTGCGCCACACGCCTCACAGCGGAGCAACAGCGCACCCTGTTCCCGCTCCAGTTGCGTGTCCGGCAGTCCACACTCCGAGCAGAGCACGAACTCGTCGACGTACTCGTCGATGGACGCCTCGATACGGGTGGCATCGAATTCACCGGTCAGGCGCGCTCGACCGCTCTCGTCGATGTGGCCGCTCGTTCCGAGGTCGTTCTGGAGGAACTTCATCACGTGGTCGTCCTCGCGTCCAAGCCGGGAACACGTCGACTGGAAATTCTCGTAGACGGTGACGTTCCCCTCCTGTCGGATATCCGGGTCCGGGACCTCGAACCGCTCGCTTGTGCCATCAATCTCGGGCGTCTCTTCCATCGCCCGGTCAAGCATGTCGTCGTATTCCATACTCCTACGTCACAGAGCAGCCAACAAAAACTTTTCAGCCGGTGGTCGTCCGTTATCGCCAGGCTGTAAGTGTACAGGTCTCGTCCGCTACCATCGAAATCCAGGTGTCATCGTGGGCAATATCGGCGATGACGAACCGCTGCTGGCCGTCGACATCGTCGACAGCACACATCACATCAGACGCAGTTCCCGACCGACGGGTGGGACGTTCAACCTCGTAAGACACAATTGTTCATCTAGGATGTGCGGTAATGAATGTGTCGTACTCGTTTCGTCTTTTGATACTCTGAAACCCGGCCGTTTATGCAACAAAACGACTTGTGTCTTGCTATTGCCGTTGTGAGTATCAAGGTCGATTCAACAATTGTCGATGGTCGTAGCCGGAGACAGTCGCTCTGAACCGCCGAGAGAAGTGCCGGACCTGTCAGGGGGCGAGCCGGTTCTTGCGCCCCTTCATCTCCTGTTCGTAGTACTCGAAGGTCTTGGGACACCAGTCGGCCGCCAACTCGAGCATCTCCTCGGTCATCTCTCGGATCTCCCACTGTGCGTCCGCCGCGGCTCGCATATCCGCGACGTGCATCAGCATTCGGGCGTTCATCGACATCACGATGTTCACCTTGGTGCCGATTGGTAGTACGAACCGGGCGTCTTCCGGCGGCATTCCCAGTTCAAGCAGTTCCTGATACGATTCGACCGCCTGCTCGATGGTGTCTTTGAATATCTCCGCGCGTTCTTCGAACTCTTCGTCGGAGACGCTTGCCTTCTGCTGGTTCCGGCCGATCCAGTCCGGATCCGTCGCAGATGGCGGCGTCACGACCAGTTCCCCCTCGCGGACGGCTTCGGGGTCCACGTCGTCGAAGGAGACGTACCGCATCGACTGCACATCGAATGAGACGTGTCGGTGACGGGTGATCTGGGCCATACAGGAGCGGGAAACGCCTTCGACGGCGAAAGTCGCCTGCGCGTGTTCGAAGGGGCCGAAGTGGCCGTGGTCGAGGAGATGCCCGATGAGCGTCTCCTTTTTTTCCTCAAGCGAGTCTCCGTCGACCTCAGCCATCGTCGCTTCGAACGACTGGCTGCCGACGGAGGTGTCGCTGTAGTCGTTGCGTGCTGCCTTGCAGATAAGATCCTCGGGGTCGTCTGTCGCTTCGAGCAGCTTGACGTCCATATCGGGTGGGTGTCCCGGAGCGGCAAAATACTTCCTTCCCGGACCGACACGGCGTTTCGGACTGCCCGTGGATGGCTCCGTACTCAGATGTCCTGCCAGTCGGTCGGCTCGCCGGACAGCCCGAGTACGCGGGCCTCGCGGCCGCCGCCCTCTGCGTCGCGCACGTCGATCATCCCGTCGAACGCCTGCTTGATGACCTGCAGGGTCTGGTCATCGTGGGCTCCCGAGTCGATGGTAAACACGCCGATGTAGCCAGCAGAGTCCAGCCGTGAGGACAGCACGTGACAGAACTTGAACACGGTCTTCTTGTCCGTGTAGGTCAGCATTGTCGACAGCGAGACGAGGGCGAGACGGCCCTGTTCGTTGCCAGCGTTGTGCAGCCCCTCAAGCGCCTTTGTGATACCGATACCGATGCCGGTGAGATCACCGGGCGAAGAGACGTGATGCGCGTGAGCGTTACCGATTACCTCCTCGTCCGTGCCACTCTCCCCTCGGCAGTCGATGACACCGAGCTGGGAGTCGTCGAGGTCGGGCACGAGCGACCGGAACTCCTCGACAACGCTGCCTGCGCCGTCACCGGTCGTCACGACCACCGCGCCGTCACCTCTGTCCAGCCCGTCGCCGAGAATATCGTATGCGAGTCGTTCCTTCCCGCTCATTGCTGGGCCGGATATCAGGATGCTTGACCCTGGCCGGACCTCACTGAGCGCATCGAACTCTAGTACTGAGGTGAGATCATACATTGTTTGTCGCTCAGTTGTCTTCATCGTCGCTCAGTCCGCGAAGCGTTGCGATGAAATCGGAGTCGTCTTCGATGCCACCGAGTGTATCTGAGAGGTCGTCTCGCATCTCCGCGATTCGCTGGCTCAGCTCGTCGTACTGACTGCTTTCTGCCAGTTCCGCGCTCGATTTTGTCGCTTCGAGCGTCGCCTGCTTCTCGACGAGTGCGTAATACTCCTGCAGCAGCGAGTCGTATTCGGAGCGGTCGAGCAGATTGTCGACCGTCTCATGTAGCTGTTCGCTCCGGATCGGCTTCGAGAGGTATGCGTCAAAGCCCATCTCAAGAATATCGAAGTCCGGTTCGACAGCGGTGACCATTGCCACCCGACAGCCAAGATCACGCTCGCGAATGCGCTCAAGCACTTCGTCTCCAGAAAGTCCGGGCATCATCCGGTCGAGCAGCACCACATCGACATCCGCGTCCAGTTGCTCTAGGCCCTCGTCGCCGTTCTGTGCCATGCGGACCTCGTACTCCTGTTGCAGCCACAGTTTGTACGTCTCGGCAACATCTGGTTCATCTTCGACGATAAGCACCACAGGTAGGTCCGAATCTGACATAATGTTCTACTATCCCTCGTTTGCATATCCACGTACATAGCCCTGTGGGTGCGGGCGTGCAGCGCGTCTCGACCGGTAACAGAACGATACCCACATCCGGGACGACGGCAAATAGGCGGGTAATGATTCGAAATCTCGCCCGTGGGCAACAGGCCTTCACGAGCAACGTGTTCCTCGTCACTGGGGACCGAACTGTGCTGGTGGATGTCGGCAACGAATTCGACGTGGTGTCGACTGTCGAAGAGCACGTCGACGATATCGACGCTGTCGCCGTCACCCACACCCATTATGACCACGTCGAGAACCTCGACAGCGTCGTCGACGCCTTCGACGTACCGGTGTACGGCTACGATACGGAGCAGGATGGCGTCGAGTACGCTATCGCCGACGATGAGACGATACAGCTAGGTGACCACGACTACCGGGCGCTGCACACGCCCGGCCACAAGAACGACCATCTCTGCTTCTACTCGGACGACGCCGGCGTCCTGTTCGCCGGCGACCTCGTGTTCGCTAACGGGAGCTTCGGCCGGACTGATCTTGACGAAGGCAACCGGGACCTGCTCGTCGACAGCATCGAGCGGGTGCTGTCGGTCACTGACGAGGACTTACAGGAGATGCACACCGGTCACGGACCCAGCATCACCGACGCGCCGTATCAGGACATCGAACTGGCGCTGCAGGCCGCGAAGTTCTGAGATCGCGGGACAGCGCACAGCTTTTAGTCGAACGCACAGGCCAGCAGCGCGTCGTAGGCGTGGTCGTACGCATCGGCGACAGCCGCCGGGTCACTGCGCTGCTCGCTGTCGAGCGCGGGGAGCCGTACTGCCGCGACCTGTTCGATGAGGTCGACGACGTTCGGCACTCGTTCCTCCAGTTGCCCGTCGCCGGGACCACCGGTGGCGATCTGACAGGCCTTGCTGTATCGGTCGCCGTCGTAGATGCGGGCTCGGCCGGGTTCGACGACGGCCACGGCATCTGGTTCGATACCTGACAGCGGCCGAGCCACATCGCCGTAGGATTCGATGACTGCCCGGTCCGTCGCTTCGATATCCGCGGCGACCGACTCCAGCGCCTCGACGTGCATCACCCGCATCAGGTCGTTGAAATCGGCGATCGAGGTTACTCGTGGCGCATCGGCAAGCGGGAGTCGCTCGGCAACGGACTCCGGAATGTCGACAGTCCCGTTGACGACATACTCGACGCCCGTTTCCGTACTCGGGCGGCCGACCCGGTCCACGACGAACTGCTGGTTTTCTTTCCCGAGCAGGCCCGTCTCGGCTCCCGGTGAGGGGTGCCAGAGGCGGTGAATCGGATTGATCTCTTCCGGTGCGACATCGCTCGGTGACGCGGCCGCGAGGCGCTTGGCGTCCTTGCCGTACAGCCGCCCCTCGTTTGTCGCTCGCTGATAGTCGTCGTGGTCGAACCAGTAGTTGTTGCCCGCTCTGGGCTTGAACCCCTGAGCGCTGGTCCGTTCGAGCAGGCCGACGCTGAACGTGGTCTTGCCTGCGTCGACCCGGTCACTGCCGGCAACGAGGAGCTTCATGACTCAGCGAGGCCGTACAGCCCGACAACATCATCGTCCTGCGGGTCGGCGATCACGAGGTTGTCCTGATTGAAGATCATCCACGGGATCGCCCAGTCGATGAACACGGACTCGTTGGCCTCATTAAGTTGGGCATCTGCCGGGAGGCCCTGCAGCAGGCGGGCGATTTCCGGGATGGTGTACAGTTTGTCGGGGTCGAGAATGTCCGCAGGCTCGTGGAGCTCGAACGACAGTATCTTGTCGAACTCCTGCTTGTCGACAGGCATACCCGCCGGTATGCCGAGCGAGTGTGTAAACCCCTCGAACTGGGCGGAACCCATTTACTTGCTGGGCCGGATTATACGGTAATGGCCACGCTGCTCGTTGCGTACGCCTTTCTCCTGCTGGCTGTGGCCGTTGTCCTCGGGACGCTGTCGGTGTACGCATGGGGGCGGCGCGACTACAGCGGCGGGACCGCACTCGCGGTTCTGCTCGCCGGCCTCTCGATATGGGACCTCTGTGCTGCGGCCGGTGTTCTGACACGCGGAACCGAGTTGGCGCTGCTTTTCGCGTACGGCGTGTTCGTCGGTGTGATGCCCGCGATGGCCGGCCTGTTCGCATTCGCGCTGGCCTACACCGACCGCGACCGCTATCTCAGCCGGCGGACCGTCGCGCTACTGACTGTCGAACCCATCGTGTTCTTTGCTGCACTGTTTGTCGGCCCCGACGGCGCGATATACAGTATCTCTGGCCCGACAGACGCTGCTATGTACGGCTGGGAAATCACCGGCGGGCCTGTTTTCTGGGGCCATCTGGTGTACTCCTACGCACTTATCGCCGTGTCAAGTGCGCTCATCATCCACTACGCACTCGTTTCCGGCGGTCTGTACCGGAAGCAGGTGTACGCCGTCCTGCTGGCCATCGGCCTCCCGTGGTTCGGGAGCGTCCTCAGCATCTTCGGCGACACCAGCATCGAACTCACACCGCTGTTGCTGGCGGGCACTGGGCTCACCCTCTCGTGGGCGTTCTTCAGGGGGCGATTGCTGGACATCTCACCGGTCGCCTATCGAGAGGTCGTCGAGTCGCTCAACAGCGCCGTGTTCGTCGTCGACACGAACAGCAAGATAATCGAGGCCAACGACGCCGGCCGCCAGCTACTTCGAGAGGAGACTATCGTCGGCCAATCTGTCGAGGACGCGCTCGAAACGTCGCCCGAGCTACTGGAAAAGTACCGCGGTCTGAACGACGACGCCAAGGAAACACAGGCCGTTATCGAGCAGCGCGACCGGTTTTTCGATGTCCAGCTCACCCCGCTGTATGACTCCCGCGACACACTGGTCGGGCGCGTGTTTCTCGTCCACGAAATCACCGAACAAAAGCAGCGGGAGCGAGAACTCGAACGCCGGAACCAGCAGCTCGACCAGTTCGCCGCCGTCCTCTCACACGACCTTCGGAACCCACTGAGCGTGGCTTCGGGGCGACTGGCACTGGCCCGAGAACGCAATGACCCCGAGGAGTTCGACCGCGTCGAGGAAGCCCACGAACGGATGAGCAGCCTCATCGACGAGGTGCTTGCCTTCGCTCGCGACGAGAAGACGACCGACCGAGTCGAGCTACGGCTCTCGGCGCTGGCAAAGGCGGCCTGGGCCCACGTCGACACCGGCGAGGCGACGCTGCAAATCGACGGCGACAGAGAAATTACCGGCGACCGTGACCAACTTCTACAGCTGTTCGAAAACGTGGTTCGGAACGCCGTGGAGCATGGCTCCACAGGCGGTCGACCAGGGGGCGACGACAGTACCGAGCACGGGCACAGTCGGCCGGAATCCGACAACAGCGTAGAACCGGCGGGCACAGGAGTAACGATACGTGTTGACGCCACCTCGGACGGGTTCACAATCGGCGACGACGGCCCCGGTGTCCCACCCGAGGAACGGGAGGAGATATTCACACACGGCGTTACCAGCTCCGAGTCGGGAACCGGCCTCGGACTGGCAATCGTCCAGCACGTCGTCAAATCTCACGGGTGGGCCGTCGAGATGACCGAAAGCCGGTCCGGTGGCGCGAAACTCGTTGTTTCGGGGCTCGAAACGCAGTCGGTCCAATCGCCCGAGACGCCGTCCTGACCAGTCGACACTCTAAGGCCCGCCCGGCCGTGAACTCCGGTATGGCCGATGACGACCACATTGAAGCGGTACTTGCCCGGCTGTCCCGTCCACAGAAACTCGCTCTCGTTCGCGGTGCAACCGACCCGGAGGGCACAGCGACGGGGTACCTTTCGGGTGTCGAGGAAGCCGGGATTCCGCCGTTTCGCCTCGTCGACGGGCCGCTGGGAATCCGCGCCGAGGGACAGCGTGCGACTGCCTTTCCGGCGTCAATTGCGACAGCAGCAACGTTTGACCCCGATCTGGCCCGACAACAGGGGGCGGCGATGGGCCGCGAAGCAGCGGCGCTCGGACAGGACGCGCTGCTCGCGCCCGGCGTGAACATCATCCGGGTCCCGCACTGCGGCCGCAACTTCGAGTATCTCTCCGAGGACCCAGTCCACGCCGGCGCTGTCGGGGCCGGCCTTATCGACGGCATCCAGTCGGCTGATGTCGTCGCCACAGTGAAACACTTTGTCGCCAACAACCAGGAGACACATCGCACGACCGTCAGCACCGAAGTGGATGAACGGACGCTCCGAGAGCTGTATCTTCCACCGTTCCGTTCGGTTGTTGACGCTGGCGTCGGGTCGGTGATGACGGCGTACAACCGAGTGAACGGCACACACATGAGTGACCACGGGCGCCTCGTCGGCGACGTACTCAAAGGCGAGTGGGGGTTCGACGGTTACGTCGTCTCGGACTGGTACGGGCTGGAGAGCACTGTCGGCGCGGCGAACGCAGGCATGGACGTAGAGATGCCCGGGGTGGCGGCCCCCGGGGCAGCGGAAGCCGCCAACAGCGACACTGCGGATGATGCCGAGGAGTTCGAGTGGCCCGACGGCATCCCGGACGCGACCCGCGCAGGCCTGTTCGGCGACCCGCTCGTCGAAGCCATCGACAGCGGCGAGGTTCCAGCCGAACGCCTTGATGACATGGTCCGGCGGGTTCTCGGTCAGATGGACCGATTCGGGCGACTGGACGGCAGCCGTACCGCCGCCGAAGACGGTGCAAGCGACGACAAGGCGGGCGAACTCGACAGCCAGCGACACAGAGATATCGCTGCGGACGTGGCGGCCCGCGGAACGGTGTTGCTCGATAACGACGGGGTCCTGCCGCTGGCTGACGGAGCGGACGTGGCTGTCATCGGACCAAACATCGACGAGCCGAAACTGGGCGGGGGCGGCTCTTCCGAAACGACGCCGGTCCACTCGGTTACACCAGTCGCAGGAATCGAATCCCGCGCCGAGGGCGCAGTCACGACGGCGTTTGGCGTCCCGCAGATAGAGTCCGTTTCGCTGTTCGACCTCCTGCCGTTTGTCGGTGAGGACGACGATACCGACGGTACGGCAGCGGACATCGCCCAACAGGACCCGTCGCTCGACGACGCCGTCGACGCGGCCGCGGCAGCCGATGTCGCCGTGGTGTTTGTCCGCGATGCGACGACGGAGGCGCGGGACCGCGATTCACTGGCGCTCCCGGGCCAGCAAGACGACCTCGTCTCGGCCGTCGCGGCCGCCAACGAGAACACTGTGGTCGTCGTCAGGTCCGGCGGCCCCGTGGAACTCCCGTGGCGCGAGGACGTGGCCGCGGTCCTCGAACAGTGGTACCCCGGGCAGGCGGACGGCGACGCGGCGGCCGCCGTCCTCTATGGTGACCGTGACCCGAGCGGCCGGCTCCCGGTCACGTTCGCCCCAGAAGGCGAGTATCCGACCGCTGGGGCCGAACGCCGCTACCCCGGTGTCGACGACGAAGTCCACTACGATGAGGGCGTCTTTATCGGCTACCGACACTTCGACGACGAAGACGCCGACCCGACCTATCCGTTCGGTCACGGCCATTCGTATGCGACGTTCGAATACGGCGATGCCGAAACCACAGGCGAGCGGACGGTCGCAGTTACAGTCAAGAACGCCGCCGACCGGCCGGGCCGAGAAGTAATTCAGGCTTACGTCCGACCGCCGTCCGTGGACGGCGTCGACCGCCCGCGGCGCGAACTCGCCGGGTTCGAGGCTGTACAGTTAGATGCTGATGAACAGAAGACGGTAGCACTGACGCTGGACGACCTGGCGTTCTCCCGGTACGACCCGAATTCCGGCTGGACGGTCGACACCGGAACGTACACCGTCGAAATCGGCCGGTCGTCGCGAGACATTCGGACGACTGTTCCAGTCGACCGCTAGCGCGTCCAGCCCTATCCCAACTGAAATCCCGATGTATTAGCTGAAGCTCGTCTGACTCGCGGAATTCGTGGCCGGGGATTTCAAGCCCCCTGACTACATACAGCCGGTTATGAGTCAGACGCTCGAAACCATGGAGCCGAATCCGGTGTGGGTCGAAGACGCCTACGCTGACACCGTCGACGTTCTCACACGCTACGCTGATGAGTTCGAGTACAAGATCTGGGGCGGCGACTGGTGTAAGGACTGCCGGGCGCAGCTTCCCGACTTCGGGGCGGCGCTGAAAGCCGCGGGTGTCCCAGAGGGGCAGGTCCACCACTACCCCGTCGAGAAGGAAGACGACGGCTCGAAGACCGGCCCGGAGGTCGAGGCGTACGACATCGAACTCATTCCGACGGTCGTCGTCGAACACGACGGTGAGGAGATCGCCCGATTCGTCGAGGAAGAGCCGGTCCCTATTGCGGTGTATCTCGCTGACAAAATCGAAAACGCGATGACGTAACTTTACTCCGAATCGTCGGCCGTTTCGCCCCAGTCTAACGCTGTCCCGAGGTCGTGTTTCGGTGGTGAACAGGCGAAGTTCCGGCAGGCGTACACCGTCGGTCGGTCGTCGACCTGCGTGCGGCCGGCCCAGATCGGCGGCGACTCGTCCACCTCCAGTGTGTCGAGCCACTGCTCGAAACGACTTTTCTCGGCTGGCCGGTGAGCCAGCAAGCGCCGCGGGATGTACTGCTCGGCGAGGGTCTCCGTCCACTCAGTCGGGTAGTCTGACTGGTCGCCGACCAGCGTGAGCTCCAGCGCGCCCTGCTCGTAGGTGTCCGTCGCCAGCGTGAGCGAAGCATGCTGGAGCGGGTTCGAGGAGACGCGGTCGGCGTGGGTTCGGATGACCCGCTCGGCCACGCTTTCGAAGCGGTCGTCCTCGCTGAAATGGGACAGCGACAGCAGGAGGTCGACGGCGACACCCGTGCTCGACGGCGTCGACTGGTCGGTCAGTTCCTGGGGCCGTGCGACCAGCGATTCGCCGCCGGTCGGGGTAAAGAAGAGCGTGCCCTGCTCGTCGTCCCAGAACGCCTCTGTGATTGCCTGGCCGAGGTCCATCGCAAAGGCGAGGTGCTCGACGTCGCCGGTCGCCTCGAACAGCGTCAGCGCGCCGCGGCCGAGGAACGCGTAGTCCTCCAGATAGCCGTCAATAGCCACGTCGTCGTCCTTGTACCGGCGATTGAGTCGCCCCGCGTCGGCGTCCCACAGGTGCTTCCGAACGAACGAGAGGGCGTCGGCGGCCACGTCTGCATACTGGTCGTCGAGGACAATCGCGCCCTCAGCGAGCGTCCGAATCATCAGGCCGTTCCAGCCGGCCAGCACTTTCTCGTCGCGGGCCGGTCGCGGTCGGCTCTTTCTGGCCTCGAACGTCTCGTTTAGCGCGCGCTGGAGACTCGCCGTGATGTCATCCTCGCTCCGGTCGTACTCCTCGGCCAGCACAGCTACCGGTTTTCGGACAGCCAGCACCGTCGCGCCCTCGAAGTTGCCCCGCTCCGTGACGCCGAAGTAGTCACAGAAAACCTCGGCGTCCGTCTCGTCGTCGACAGCCTCGTGGACTTCCTCGGGCGTCCAGACGTAGAACAGCCCTTCTTCGCTGTCACCATCCGGGTCATCAGGAGGTGCGCTCTCGGCGTCTAGCGTGCTGAAAAAGCCCCCGTCGGGGTGTTGCAGCTCGCGCTGGACGAACTCGAATGTCTCCCGGACGACCGACGCGTAGCGCTCCGAGCCGATGGCCTGATAGCCGGCGAGGAAGGCCCGCGGAATCTCGGCGTTGTCGTACAGCATCTTCTCGAAGTGCGGCACGGCCCACTGCTGGTCTGTCGCGTAGCGGTGGAAGCCCCCACCAACGTGGTCGTACAGTCCTCGGTCGGCCATCACGTCCAGCGTCTCCTCGACGACGTTCAGGTAGTCTTCTTGCCCACCGTCAGCATATGCCCGCAGCAATGCGTGTAGTCGCCCGTTCTGGGGGAACTTTGGGCCGCCGGAGCCCCAGCCGCCGTCCTGCCGGTCGGCCCCGCGATGGGCGATGGTGCCGGCGGTTTGAATGATGCCCTCTGCGGGGTCCTCAGGGTCAGCCGGCGTCGCTTCGAGGTCACTCTCGATTGCCTCGGTCCACTGCTGGGCGCGGTTCTCCATCTCCTCGCGCTGCTCGGGGTCCGACCACGAGCCTGAAAGGCGCTGGAGCAGGTCGCCAAAGCCTGGCTGCCCGCGCTTCTCCTCCGGCGGGAAGTATGTCCCGACGTAGAACGGCTCCCCCTCCGGCGTGAGCCAGGCCGATAGCGGCCAGCCACCGCCACCGGTCACCTGCTGACAGATACTCATGTACACCGAATCGAGGTCCGGCCGCTCCTCGCGGTCGACCTTTATCGGGACGAAGTTCTCGTTGAGTTGTTCGGCAATGGCCTCGTCCTCGAAGCTCTCCTCCTCCATGACGTGACACCAGTGACACGCTGCGTAACCAATCGAGAGGAAAATGGGAACGTCCCGCTCTCTGGCGGCTTCTAGGGCTGTCTCGTCCCAGGGCTGCCAGTTGACCGGATTGTCAGCGTGCTGGCGGAGATACGGGCTCTCCGCCTCGTCGAGTCGGTTTCGGGCCGTCGGGTCCGTGGCGTCGCTCATACCCGTGGCTGGGAGCGCCGCGGTGAAAAGGAACGCGACGCCGGCAGCGACGCCTCAATCGCCAGCCAGCCGGATTCCACGGGCAATGACGTACATCAGGACGACACCGGCTCCGATGGCGAGGATGAAATTACCGAGCAGGGCCAGTACTACACCCAGTACGGAGTTCTCCGCACCGAAGAACGCGATTGCATAGAGAGGGAGGCTCCCGGCAACGAACACGCCGATGAGCTTCGCGAGTGGCATGGCCTCTGAGAGTATCTGGGCCCTGTCTATCTCTCCTGTCGCGGGGTCGATGAAGGGGCGGGGAGGGGACATATCTCTGTGTGTCAGACAGTCGGGCAAAGTAGCTCCCGGTCTCCGTCCAGCGGACCTGCACACGAGCGCGCTCGACACAGAAACGACTGCCACAGTCAGCGCAAACCGGCGAAAAGACAATACTTACGTGAGAGCCCATCCGGCCTTCGGGTATGTCAGAGACAGTGCTGCTCGTGGGTGGCGGCGGCCGGGAACACGCGATTGCGCGCTCGCTCGGGAACTCGCCGGGAGAGCTGTACGCCTGTGCCGGCAACAGGAATCCGGGCATCGTCGCCCTCGCCGACGGCTTCGAGGCACTCGATACGACCAACCCGACAGCCGTGACGACCTACGCTCGCGAGGTCGACGCCACGCTGGCGGTCATCGGACCCGAGGCGGCCCTCGCCGCAGGTGTCGCCGACGCGCTGGACGACGCCGGTATCTACACATTCGGGCCACAGGAGCAGGAGGCCCGCATCGAGACGGACAAGGCGTTCCAGCGGCGGTTCATGCGGGAACACGATATCCCCGGCTGTCCGGATTTCGAGACGTTCGAGGACATGGACGCCGCCTGCGAGTACATCGACGAGTACGACGGCGACCTCGCGGTCAAGCCCGCCGGGCTGACCGGCGGTAAGGGCGTCCGCGTCATCGGCGACCAGTGCACTGCCGAGGAGGCCAAGGAGTACCTCCGGAGTTCCGACTACGACCGCGTCGTCCTCGAAGAGCGCCTCGTCGGCGAGGAGTTCACCGTGCAGGCGTTTGTCGCAAACGGGCAACTGCGCGTCACGCCAGCAGTGCAGGACCACAAGCGTGCCTACGAGGGCGACGAGGGACCAAACACCGGCGGGATGGGGAGCTACTCCGACGCCAGCCTCCACCTGCCGTTCATGGACGAGGACGACTACATGGACGCCGTCGACGTGCTCCGGGCCACCGTTGAGGCCCTTGACGGGTACAAGGGCGTCCTCTACGGGCAGTTCATGCTCACCGAGACTGGGCCACGCGTCGTGGAGTTCAACGCTCGCTTTGGCGACCCCGAGGCGATGAACACGCTGCCGGTGCTCAACACGGACTTCCTCGACGTACTGACCGCCGCACGCGACGACGACCCCCTGCCACAGCTCTCCTTCCGCCCGATGGCGACCGTCTGCAAGTACGCCGTCCCGGACGGCTACCCGACCGACCCCGACGCCGGGGCGAAGGTAACAATCGACGACGACGTCATCGCGGAGGTCGTCAACGACCACCGCAAGCAGTCCGGTGACGACCCGGAGACGGCCCCGGAGGCGCTGCTGTGCTACGCCAGCGTCGACGACCGTGAGGACGGTATCTACACGACTACCTCTCGCTCCTACGCCGTTGTCGGCCTCGCAGAAACGATTGGCGACGCGGAGGCCATCGCCGAAGAAGCGCTTCAGCGGGCCGGGACGGAGGGGCTTCGGGTCCGCCACGACATCGGTACGGCCGACCTGGTTCAGCAGCGTATCGACCATATGGACGACATCCGCGGCGGCGCGGACTGAGCGTGCGGCATCGGAGCCGACGGGTTTGATTACCGCGGCCCCGTACACGACAGACGTGAGTGGTCCACGACACGACCGGCTGCGCCAGCACCCGACGCCCGGCCCGCACAATTCCCTGTTCCCGTGGCCGGACGCCAAACACCCGCT
>NZ_JAAOHT010000110.1:0-8734 GCF_011440255.1 Haloarcula sp. JP-Z28
CGCTGCAGCCGATTCCGACACGAACCGGCTTATTGGGAACATATCGGGCACCGCTAGCGCGGTGCCCTTGCCCTCTTCGACTTTCAGCCGCTGCTCTCGCTATCAACAATCTCCTTCGCAAGAGCGACGGAGTAATCTTGCCGCCGTCTTCCATTTTCAATAGAGCATAGTATACACAAATGGTAGTATTACAATTCCACCTGACAGACGGGTACTTTTGGGGTCCATTGAAACTACGGGAATTTATATCGGGGCTTTGCATAGGATCAACCGAAATGTCTACACGGGTTGGAATGGTAACTTCGACACTAGATCATGGACTCTCAGGCCCTAATCGGGTTCTTTTCAATATCTGTGATGAGCTGAACAGTCGTCAACTGAATGACTTCGATCTCAATTTTATTCATAACGAGCCTTCCGATCTCTCTATCTATACGCCTGATACCGAGGTTATTCTTCCAAGAGCGCCAGTCCGATTTGAGAGAGCCCTTGCTAAACTTGATCTTGATATTGTCTATTATCCACACTTTCCAAAGCTCCGACCGGGGTTCTTCTTTTTGGATGCTAAGAAAGTCATCCACCTGCACGGCGACTTACCCTATGCAATGCCATCACTGATGTCTGTTTCTGAAAGGTATAGACAGTACGCTATCGCGGCTTTCTATCGGTCGACCAAGCTTAGTCAGCAAGTAGATGCCTACTTTGCAGCCTCTGACAGTCTAATTAATAATAAAATTCGGGAGTTGGGTGTTCCAAAAGAGAAGTTTTTCCGGACAGAATATGCGCCAGCTATTTCCACTCGGATTGGTGAAAAATCCGCTCAAGATGAGGTTTTGGAGAGATTTGAGCTGACCCCCGGTTACATACTTGATGTTGCATCTAATTCGGAAAGAAAGAATATAACTAATCTTCTTAATGCAGTTGCTTCTCTACATCAATCCGGCATCAATGTTCCAAAATTGGTCATTGCTGGAGACTGGCGTGGCACGGAAACCCACCATTACGGTAAAGAAATATTAGGAGACAATGTTGTGTTTACCGGCTACGTTGATGATGATGTTTTAGCACACATCTATCATGGTGCAGGGTTGTACGCGAACCCAACAAGGCATGAGGCCTTTGGGTTGACAAATCTAGAGGCAATGGCTGCTGGCCTTCCAGTTATTACCAGCAACAAGTTCGCAGTACCCGAGGTTGTAGGCGATGCAGCACTTCTCATTGACGATCCCGAAGATACTGATGAGATAGCAAACAAAATCCAGCTCGTTATAGAGAACGCAGATCTGAGATCAGAACTATCGGATAAATCACGGATGCGCGCCGAGATGTATACGTGGGAGAAAACTGTTGATACAATCGTGTCTGTATTCAAAGAACTCTCATAGTGTCCACCTCTCTTTGACCGCAAGTGATGGTGCTTATTACTCTAATCCACTCCTCTTGAAACCTGTTGATAAAGCACTCACTGGCAAGTAGAAAAGCTATTCATCGCTCGAACCACTGTCTCTGTGTATGTTAGTTGTTGTTGGCTTAGATAGTTTTGATTCAGAAACTATTAGCCAATATTCGACCCCACATATTGACGCTGTCCGCGAGAGCGGCGAGGGTGGGCGCTTACATACGCCAGTCGGATTAGATAGGAACGAATTGATTACGCAAGTACTGTGGCCTTCAATGCTCGCCGGTGGCAACCCAAAAGATCTTTTTCCTTCCTATTTTGAAAACGTAGGTCAAAGCACTAAGCAATGGAACACCGCTATCTTGGAAAACCCACTGATTCAGCGATTTGAATCCCAGATCTCCTCGTCGCTGTCCACGGAGACAAAACAAAAAATGAAAAAAATAGCGGAGAGGCTGGGAGCACAAAAAGAGGACCTTGGTGAGAATCGACTTCAAGAGATAGACTCTCTGTTAGACGATGCCGATTCCCCATGTGTTATCTCTCTTCCAGGAATCAATGAAGATGCTGTCAATCGAGAACTGAAGGACCTAATTACACCAGGGTCTCCCAAGTCATCTTCGGATTTCTCGGGTTACATTCCCTCAATTGAATCATCAGCGTTCGAACGAAAAGCTCTAAGTGCCGATGCTGACCGCCTAATTCGACTGCTTGATGCCGTTGAATCACGGCAGCACGATTTCGTTATCTGTCACTTCTTCAGTATTGATCTCGTACAACATATTTGGGCTGACACACCATCGAAACTGGAAAGATGGTATGGAATATATGACGACTACGTTGGACGGGTGCGACAATCACTCTCGGAGAACGACACCCTAGTACTTGTCTCTGACCATGGCATGGAGACCGAAGGTATCCACTCAAAGCGAGCCTTTTATGCGGCCAACAAGCAGCTTTGGGAAGAGACGCCTCGGAAGATAGAGGATTTCCGTGGAGTACTCGAATCAGAATTACAGGAGCATTCGTCATCAGACGATAATGTGGAAGACAATACCGTCCAGATCTCCGGCGATACGAGGGAGCATTTGAAAGAACTTGGTTACTTTGACTGAAAAGTCGTGTATAGTGTAAATTGAAACGTCAGATATACCGCTTGCGTCCGATGAGCCTGACTCCATGAGAATCGCGCTAATGCGGCTTCAATCGTGATTTGCTGGATATAGCTGGCGGAGTTTGATGCGAGCGTCATCGGCCGTGAACTGCCAATCAATCTCGGATTCGTCCTCGTTTCGGGTGCGTTCCCACGCAGCGACCTCCGTACGGAGTGTCGCTGCGTCAGGAATGCGGCGGTCGAGACACTCCGTCCACAGGGCGCTGAATTCGATTTCCGCCATGTTCAGCCAACTGCCGTGTTCTGGCGTGAAGTGAAATTCGAGCTTACTGAGCAACCGACGGGCTTCTGTTGGCGGGAGATGTTCGTAGAAGGCGTACCGTTGGTGCGTGTTCAAATTATCTATCACCAACCGGATGCAGTTGGTGGAGGTCGATGACGCCGACGCGACAAAGCGGCTCATGGTTGCGATCACTTACAAAGAGATCGACGATCTGACGCAAACCGATGCTGCCGCACTCTACGGATTTTCCAGTAGTTGGGCCTCGAAATGGTTCACCCGACTCGAACGGCTCGCCGACGAGCCGTTCGAGGAGGTTATCTACGACAAACCACGAGATGGCAGACCAGCCGAACTCTCCGAAAAAGAGCACGAGCAGTTCGTTGAAGCTCTTCACGAGTCGCCCGAAGAAGTCGGATATGACGCGCCCGCGTGGTCTGTTCCGTTGGCGCGTCACTATCTCTCCGAGGAATTCGACGTTGAGTACTGTGAACGTCACGTCCGACGACTGATGTCCGAGGCCGGGCTGTCCTGGAAGACAGCCCGGCCGGAATACTACAAATCCAACGAACGGGCACAAGAAACCTGGCAAGAAGGCTTCAAAAAAAGCGCGACAACCTGGACGACAAATACACGATCCTAACCATCGATCAGACGCGACAGGTACTCTCGACGCTGATCTATGCGTGGTTTCCAGAAGGGGAGCGCCCGTCACTGCCGGTGACGAGCGCGTGGGACAGCATCAAGTTGCTCGGTGCAGTCAGCGATTCCGGCGAGGCGTTCTTTCTGCCCTGTGCCGAGAACTTCAACAGCGACACGACGACCCGTCTACTCAACGCACTCCAGACCGAATTCGGCGAGAAAATCTGCGTCGTCTTGGACAACGCGTCATATTTCACGGCGAACAAAGTACAGGAATTCGTCGAAGACACACCGATCGAACTGTGTTACCTTCCACGGGGTTCACCAGAGCTGAACCCCGTGGAAGAGTGTTGGCGACGCCTCGATCAGGTTCTTGGCAATCGTCTCTTCGACACATTAGATGAACTTCGTGAGGCTGCACTCACTGCGCTTGATGACATCGAGCCGCCGAATATTTTCACGTACCTATATCTTTGAGTATAAGCAGATGCTCTTCCTCTGACTCGTTGTCTGCTTGTGATTGTTGCACATCTTCCCCAAGCAGACGCTTCCTCTAACCCGATGTGATCGACTGAGGCTGGACCGCAGGTCATCCGCGGTCCGGCGGACGACCTGCGGTCCGTCGCCACCGACAACGGTTTCCAAGACTGGAACAACGAATATCAGGTGGCTGCGCTTGATGTCGAGTATCTTGTTCACTACCGCGGATCTTCGATGATGGCAACCGCAAATAACTCACTCATCCGAGCAAGGGGCTACACGCAACGCTGGATGCCTGAAACAACGTACTCCAGAGTCAAGCGAACGCAGGCCGCTGCCCTGCGTTCGCGGTTCTGGTATCGACAGTTCCGTGAGATCGTCCTTCTCTTAGCTCTCAACAACATCAAGAAACTCGCTAAGACGCTCTAATCGTGCTCCTGTCCTGCATTTTCAATAGAGCAGTCTTCTCCTCAATCAAGCGCTCGCTGGGCGTCGCCCTGCGAGTGCGTGCCTGGTACCGTGAGTTTCGTGAACTGCCCTGATGTGTGCAGTATACAATATCAAGAAGGCCGCAGAGCAGGAGATTCCACTCCCTTCGTGATTAAACACGGCCAAATATGTACACGGTGGAAAAACTCGAAGCGATTGATCCGCTTATGAAGGGCCCAGACATTAAACGAATGCTAAATGTCCGTATGAATTCGAAAGACCAAATTTGAAAATACCGCATCCTCTCAATGTAGAGAACATTATTTTTTGAAAAATCCAATTTCCGAATACCTTTTATTCACCTTCACTTACAAGAGCCGATTTTTCAGACAGGTGATTTGCTATTGTGTTGTGAAAAGAATTACCCTGAATCTGATAACTTCGATGGCGTATAGCCACAAGGGCTAAAAACATCTTAGGTACGGATTGTATCGGACTAACGGTTGACTTAGGATGATCTTCCCATATTACGGGAACCTCCTCAATTCGATTATTGAGGACCTCAGCCATAGCCACTATCTCGATGTCCCATGCAAATTCAGATTCATATAGGTGGTTTCGGATAGCCGACCAAGTTTCGTAATTCATTGCTTTAGCACCACACTGGTAGTCGTATAGCGATGCGTCGAAAAGCCGATTAGCAAGCCACACGAATCCGTCGCCTAGGCGGCGTCGGATAACAGACTGATGCGACCGTACATCTGCCTTGGGATGACGCCGAGAACCCACTGCAAGGTCTGTAGTACCCGATTGAACCGGATCAATGACATCATTCACCGATTGAGCTGGCGTACTCCCATCGGCATCGGCAAAGGCTAAAATATCAGTTTCTAATTTCTCAAATCCCTCAGTAATCGCCCGGCCTTTTCCCCGTCTTTCTTCAGCGATGTGAATCTCAGCAGGTGAGCCACGAATAGATTCAAAAGTTTTCTCTTCGGCGGCATCAATCTCAACCAAGATGGTGGTCGGGTTAACGACCGCCTCAAGAGAGTTCAAATAGTTTCGAAGCAAACTGACATCAGGCCGATAGGCTGGAATTACCAAACCGACGCTTGACGTCATTTGAGGCCCCCTTTCGTCATTTGGTATCGAATATCAAATTGGAAATTTACATAGCTATGTATGAGTTCTGAGTGATTTTTCTTTCCTTCTTCCAAGAACACTCTAGAACGACTCATATATCAATTGTTAATTCTGACTGCAGTGGCATCATTAATTTGTTTTAGTATTACGTAATTCCGATTCATGTCAGTCAAAGTTGACGCTTTCACCACCGCATAAGTGGGGCTGTTTTGGTTCGCCTTCTCCATAGTAAATGAATCGAGCGGTCTATTCACATAAAACGCAAATGTGTAATATCTGGGTTCCAAAGCCCCGACCTGGATATAAATAACTTCCTCAGAATCTGTATGCTCGAATGCGGTTGCCAGTTCTTGTTGTTGTTGTTGTGCGGCGCCACCCGCACCCACTCCAGATGGATAAACCGACGCAATGACAAGCGTAACAATCACTCCAAGTAGTAATAATTTCATAGTTGAAAGCCTCAAATAATTGTCGCTCTCATTGAATATGCCATTCCAAATGGTCACGATTTCAGTCCCAACCCGACCTATTAGTATCGTGAGTGGTGGCACCATCGGGAGGATGTACCACCCGTGATTTCCCCCTACAACTGCAAATGTGATTGGCACTGAAATTACCCACCAAAATAGGAAAATCTCACTGCTCGTGGATGAAAACCCTTTACGATAAATTAGCCAACCAATAAATAATGCTACAATAGTGATCGGCAGCAGATAATATTCATTTGATAAAATGAAATCAAAGTAAGGATAGTTCATGAAGCCAAAAATGGGATCACCATATGTAGTAAGTCCGCCCTGGCTTCGTTCTACCTGTCTAAGAATTAACCCTTGGATAATAGCGTCGCCGTGCTGTAAATAAGCATAAATTGGCCAAAGCAAGATCAGAACAGTACCCAATATTGCCCCTTTCAAAGCTTCTAGATTAATATAATATTGGCAATAAATCGCTACAATTGGTGCAAGTATTATTAGAAAAACACCGGCAGCTATTCCCTTACTAAGTACGGCTAACGCGGCGGCCGCCCCAGCAGGTAACAATAAGCTTGGGTCTTCTCGTCCACGATATGCCCACCAAACGAATAGGGTTCCAAACAAGACTAAGGGAACGTCCAACGCCCCGGAACGCCCGGAGTGGCCAAATGAGTAAACGCTAGGAAACACCAATAGAAACAGCCCGCTTATTACCCCTGCTCTCCAATCGTATAAATCTCTGCCGATCCGATAGACGACGACTGCCAAAACAACTGTTAGTAATGCTATTGGAAGCCTAGCAGCAAATGTGTTGATACCAAAAACACTCATTGAAGTTGCTTGCAGCCACATAACAAGTGGAGGTTTTTGGAAAAACGGAGTTAGGGCATCTGGCGCCCAATACATATGCGGTATGAGCCAATAATCATTTACGACCATATGTCGGGCTACATTCGCATAGATTGACTCATCCCAAACACTGAGGGGTGGTTTACCTAAAGCGGGGATATATAATAGTAAACCCACGGACACAAGGAGAAAGTGAATTAACCTACTTTTAGACAAATCTAGTTTTATCATGAGTCAGTTCCACCAATAAGGAACATAGCCAAAACGGTTCTGGATTTTCTCTATCAGCTCTACTGTCATTCGTCTGTATATAATACTCACGGTAATACTGAATAGCCGTGTTTCGAAGACGAATTATGTGTTAACACTCTCGCTACGACGTGAAAACACAATTTTCCACAGCCGTGAATCGTCATTTCTCATCAGCAAGAGCGTCTCAGTCGTCAGTTTCGCCCACCTAGTACCGTGGAGAGTAATATCGACCCAAAATATTGCTATCAGTCTTAGCTGACTCGATGGAAATTCTGCTATCCCATGAGAACATGGAACAAGATATGGGACGCAAGAGACCGATTCGTGTTTCGTGCCAGCGAGCACGTTTAACTGACTGGTCCAAGTGCGTAGGAAGCCGAGGCTTGGGCGTGACAGCCCGGATGCCGCCCGCGGCATCCGGGAAAGCCCGCATAGGTGAATCTCTGTTCCACGCGCTGGCGTCCCGGAGTGAGAATCAATGTACCTTGGAATTGACGTTCACAAGCGAGACGCACAGGTGGCAGTAATGGATGAAGCCGGTGAAGTCGTCGAAGAGGTTCGCGTCGCGAACGCGAACCTCGACGACCTTGCCCAGCGGTACGCTGGTGCCGAGGCCGTCATCGAAGCGACCACCAATTACTACCACATTCACGATACGCTGTCGGAATATTTGGATGTGACTGTTGCTCACCCTGGCAAACTCACGCTAATCGCAAACGCGGACAAGAAGACTGACCGCGTCGACGCCAAAGAGTTGGCGCGGATGGGTCGGTTAGATTCAGTGCCCGAGAGCTACGTTCCAACTGACGAGATCAGGGAAGCCCGCGCACGAGTGCGCGGGCGACAGAGATTGGTCGAGAACCGCACCGACTACGCCAACAAGATCCACGGGTTGTTGTCTGATCACGGGATCACGCGAGACATCAAGCCGCTGAGTGTGTCGGGGCGAGAGTCCCTTCGGGACCTCTCGCTCCCGACCCCGTGGGACGAGTTGTTAGCGTCGTATCTTGCGATGATCGAGACGCTTACCGAAGAGATTGAGCGACTCGAAGCGACGATCGAAGAGCGCGCTGGGTCTCTGGAGGAGACCCAGCTGCTGATGACGATTCGAGGCGTGAGCTACTACTCAGCGCTGATGATCTACTCTGAAGTCGGCGAGATAGCGCGGTTTGATCGGGACAAAGAAGTCGTGAGTTACGCTGGATTGAACCCGGTGATCCGCGAGTCGGGCGACTCGCGGATCGAAGGTAGCATCAGTACTTCACAAAGCTGGTTAGTTGAGACGTCTGCTTGCTGAGGATGTGTCCAAACACCAGAAGCAAGCAGACGATGAAATCCACGAGGACCAGCTCCTTAACTTTCTCGTCAACTCGCTTGACGAGGAAGTTGTGCTTGGACTCGGCAACAATGCTGAAATCGATGCTGTGGACATCTTAGAGGTCCTCGTCGGCGCATGCGCCGACGGGACCTCGATATCTGAACTCTGCGAGACCAGTGAAGATTCTCCCCACAAAAACACGGTTCTGTACCATCTCCGTGAGAAGTTCGACCTAGCGTCGGTTGAACAAGTCGGGAACTCACTCCTCCAAAAGGACGTTCTAGAGATCCTACCCAAGCAGGTGGAGGTCTGCGCAGACCTCCACCTGCGACCCTACTACGGTGACAAAGACGAG
>NZ_JAAOHT010000111.1:0-8656 GCF_011440255.1 Haloarcula sp. JP-Z28
ACGCACGAGCGCAGGTCTTCCTCGCACTGTGTCTTCGCCTGGTCGTCGCAATCACCAATTACGAACGCGGAGACAATCCGGGAAGCACGATCATCACGGTGTGAGAAGAGTTCTATGACACCCTCCTCCAATAATGAATCTAAAACCGATGAACGGAGCAGCGACTAAAATTCCGAAGGCGAGAATTGCCGCGAAGCGGAGTACACCCGCCGCCTGTCGCCGATTCTTGGGGAGAGACTCTGCGGTTCCGGACAGCGCGGTTCCGACGACGAGAACCAATATCCATCTAGCATCGCCTGCGCCGCCGGTGCTTGCGGTATACGCGAACATACATAAGAAGGTGAGCGACACGCCAAACTGAACGAGTGCAAGTGGACGGCCTTGTGGCTCATTAAACAGCGTCTCGCTAATATAGGGGACCATACGATACGCGTTCCTGCTCACGATACAAAGGATGTTTCAACGTGATACCAGTAAAACGACCTTTCCTATGCTACGCGATTGTGCTGCAGGAGGCGGGAGGCGACATACTACAGGGCTCGCGCTCTGTATGCACAGCATCCTCGGGAACGATTCGATACCTGTCAGGAGTGGTGTGATCCACACAGAAGTTGTCTGAAGTACTGAATGCCAACTCGTCCCAATCGAGGCTCTTGTTATCTAGTCTGCCACCCGATGAACTTCTCAAACCCAAACGTAAAGCCGAGAAAAACGACAGCGAACACGAACCAACGGAACACATCGAAGGTACCAGTGAACGCAAGCACGTTGAAAATATACGATAATGATGCACCAACGAATGCCGCGACGTAGAGGTTCCGTCGGGCGTCCATGCAGTCGCTTCTAACGACAGTGTGTTAATTCCTCACCACTGGGTTACACGAACGCGTATCTTGTTTGCCGAGTACATCAACCGACTCAGTCCTACTGTATCCCAGATCGCCCACGCTGCACGCCGCACTCGGTTGCGCTCTTCGACGGTACAGTTGCCGCCTCAAGATATCGGGTAAGACCGCTGACCAGCGACCCACCACCGTGTGGCGCAACGTCCCAGCCACGCTCGCCACGTGTATAGATGCTTCGCGAGCGTCTGTACGCCCTGTGCCAGAAGGCCCAGTGCTGCACAGAGTAACATAATTGCTGCTACTAGCATGGCAGTGCCGAAGAGGACACACCAATGGGCGGAAACAATCGCCCAAGGAACAATGTTTCAGGAATCTGGCTGGCACCACTCCACAAAATCACCACCACCGAAGCCACGTCATGTCCAAGTCGCGCGGTCTGCTAATCACTCTCTTCGCAGTTATCCTTCTACTAGCCTATCGGTCACGCTACACTGACCGTGCCTGCGTCACACTATGAAGAGGCGTCAAATTGTGCTGTCAGCCGTTGCTGCGTGTCCAGTCCTGCGTGAAACCGAGTGATAATCTCAGATTGGTGCTCTGGACATGCGAGCACGGCGACGGCCCCATCCTGAACCTGAATCACCGGTTGCTGTGGGTTGTACGGTGCGAGGTGACAACTGGGGCAGCTCACGCCGCCAGCGGGCCTGTGATTTAGGATTTCAGCGGTGTCTGTAGTCGTGTATCCACAAACAGACTTGAACTGTTTTAAGTGATCAGTACAGCCAACGAGCGGAACCGTTAGCTGATCAATGAGCAGGAACGACGGCATACCATCGGGTGACTCCAGTGCAGACCGACATGCATCACACTGGATCGGCGGATATTCCTCATGTTTGTCCGACGGGTCCTGCAGTGGTTCTCCGGGGACCATAATAAGCAGAGCACGTGAAACTTGGGTACGCACACGGGTAAGTGATATGTTTAGATACTCGTCGGAGGATATCCAACCTCAGCAGACAGCAAACTAGCCTGTTATAAAACCATTCACAGCTGATTTACTGCGGTGTCGATCCGAGTAGAAAATGTTCGCATAAAGATGGCTACAAAAGATAGCGCAACATATAGAGGATCTATGCAGCATAGCTGCGCAATTTATTCCATCTGGTGAGTACTTGATTTGGTTCTGACCGCAAATATCTCACGTATACATAACTGACCAAGCCGCTGTCATCCCAGCTATTGTTAATATTCGCTCACGCAGAAGCCGTTTCCTTCTGGGTCTTCCATTACCGTCCAAGTTGCCGTGTGCGTTTCGTACGCTTCGGTCTTGGTTTCACGGACGGATCCCCCAAGCTGACGGAGTTGTTCAACTGTCTCCTCACGATTCTGGGTTGCCAAGTCAAGATGGATGGGGAGGTCGCGCTCCGTTCCTTTCGGTTGTTCTTTGAACAGCAGATTTGGGCTACCGCCAGGACGCTCAACAATTTCTGGACCAAGCGATCCCGGAAGGTCCTGTTGTTCACCATCAAGAGCTTCCGACCAGAACTCCGCCAGTCGTTCCGCATCAGTACAAGCAAGGGTAATAAATTGTAGTTTTGACATGACCATCAGTTATTCTACAGGCTCAAAACACCTGTTGTCAACGACAATTGTTACCGATTTTGACAGAGAAAAGATCTATTGTAAGTTGTAACCAACAGCTAATCTTTGAACAGTTCCGTATCGAATTCGTCAGCTGAGTCCCGAACGAGACGGTCCTCTCCATCATGAGCGGCAATCGCGCCCTCGCTCAATTCTGGGTTGACCTCTTCGATGGTCTCGGGTGCGACTTTCGTTGTGACCTCAAACTCCTCGATTGGACTAAGAACACCCCATGCAGCCCCGATTGCATGGAGGACAACGGCCAGTGGTGTCAATATCAGAAACACTGGCCACAGCAATGGATGTTTTTTGTAGGCCCACAGACCAAACAGCATATAAATAAACAGGACGACCAGCAGTGCAGTCGAAATCAGTTCGAAGAACTGGATGCTAACTGTTGCACCGGGGACGACCGAAGCACCAATAATCAACAGTGGAATGGCCGGCGAAAAGCCCCACGACACGACGCGAGTTAGTGTCAGTGGTTGGTACACTAGCGGGAGGATATGATTGTCTTTCAGTGTTCCGGACATCCACCGGCGGCGCTGCTTAATCAACGCTTTCAGCGATGGTGGCGCTTGATTCCGAAACCGAGCGTCGACGAGCCGATATTCTAAGTCAAATCGATCAGCAGCTCGCCAAATGAGGTTCGTGTCCTCTGTAATCGTCGCCACGTCCCAGGTGAGTTCATCCTCCAACTCGTGCCGGATTGCAAACCCACCGCCCCATGCGTACAGAGGGTACGATAGACGACGGAAAGCACGCTGTTCGAACTGGTACCCAACGCGGAACACCTCACACAGATAGGCTAGCCGTGAGCCCGTGTAAATCGGCTTCTCAGTAAACTGCACGAAATCTGCATCAGGGAGGCCAGTCAACCCAGTAACCAGTGTATCTTCATCGAGGTACAATACGTACTCTGTGTCACAGGAGACGTGTCTCCGTGCCCACTCGACAGCGCGGCCCTTGTTTGTGGCTTCACAACTGAATGAGTCTGGGACGATGTGCACCGCTGCCCCATCAATTTCGATATCTTGTTCAGCAATAACCTTGACTCCGGCAACGCCGTCGGGAACCGAGTCAACGGTCGCCTGCACAACGTCTTCGGCTCCGATTGTGAGGACGCGCACCTGTACGTCATCCAGCCCCCATGCGTCCATTTCACTTGAGTTCCATCCGATACCAAGTGGTAAGACTTCTATTACCCACCAGAGCGCTGACAACGAATAGACCAGCGCAACCCAAATGAGAAACGTCGTCGTCGCAAACAGCAGCGTATCAATTAGCATCTCATAACGTACAACTATTGTAGTATATACTATCCATTTGAATACACTGTTTTGATGTAATTTAGCGCCTGTGAGCACAAGCTGTCATCTCTAATACTAGTGAATGACAACTAGTTCGACACCAGACTACCCGACAGCACTACGAAGTCTGTGTGCGTCTATGGACTTTCACTATCTCCGATCTGGGACAACTCTAGTAGAGCCACTGACTAAACCTGATACCTGACCACCCGTAGGCGACCGGTTATTTATCATAATAGCGGATAGGTCACTGTATGCCTCACCGACGCCGTGCCGTTTCTCCTATTATTTCGACGATTCTGCTGGTCGCTGTTGTTGTGATACTCAGTGCAACAATTAGCGTCTTCGTGCTCGACCTCGGCTCTACTATCCAAGCAGACGCACCATACATCGAGGTATCAGGTGAATTTGTAGCAGCCGTAGATGACGGAGAACAGGCGGTAGCGATTACACTTGTCGCAGGCGATACCGCACAAACCGACCAGCTCTACGTTTCTGGTTCAAAATCACTTGATATAGGCGGCCGCCCAAGCAGCAGTTCAACGCCTGCAAACGATGCGTACGCAAGCAGGCGAGAGAAATTCACCGAAGCAAGTGGTGACAACCCACCACAGGTCGGGATTGGAGAGACGTGGGAGGCAGGCGAGACAATTTATGTTGATCCTGAAGGAGTTGCTGACGGCGTAACAATATCCATCTACTGGACGAGCATGTCCGTTGAGGGTGTGAATCCGGGGACGCCAGCAGGCGATACTACGTACAAACTCACAACAGTCGAAATGGGGAGAACCTCATAGGTTGACGTGGCGTCTACGAGACGCTCAACCGAGCGCATTGATCGGTTCAAGTATACAACAGCGAAGAGTTTCTCTACGCTATTCGTTAAGTCTATCCGGAGAACCAAGAGATGAAATCCGAGGAGAACCGTTACACGTTCGAAGTGCTGGTCGAATCGGCCGAGAGTGCGAAATAGATTGGCGACCGGCTCCAACAGCAGTTCGACGAAGGACTGACACTGGTTCGAACAGATCAGTTGTCCGATATCCGTGCGGAGGTGTACGCGAATAAAAAATGAATCAATCCTTGATGAGTGCCACTGAGCGTAGTTTCGGATAAGCACCACAGAACGATGAGTCTTCGATGAGATATGACTAAGTCGACTCTGCAGTCGGTAGTCGATGCCGAACGGGCAGAGCTACTGGAAGGGAAAGATGGCATTGAAAAGGCCATCATTACCCGTCCACACCGTGGCCAGACAGTTGCCATCGGACTGCTGGCTCTAGACGAGGTCGATGCTGCCAACGACTGGCTTCAGGCGCTAACTGAAGAGTGGCCGGTTTATGCAAACAGTAAATGGAACTCAAAGTACGAATCGGAACCGCGAAGTCCAGCGTCCCTAGGGCCATGGGGCGATTACATCGATGGACTATTTGCCGCTCTTCTGGCCCGCCAGACCGTGGATGAAATCGCTGCTACAGTATATGAAAGAGCAACAGAGCCATTCGTAGATAGATTGGAGAAGCGTGAATTCGCCCACCGAATCGACTTCGCGCGAGCGCTAAGTTCGCTCATCCTTGGGAACGTCACCGTCGAAACGCATCTCGACACGCTCGAACAGAACGTGGCTAAGCACGGGAGTGACTGGTACCAGGCACGCTATGTGGCATATACACGATGCATCCGAGCAATCCTCGCAGGGCATAGCTCGGAGGCTGAAGCCGGCATTGAGGCACTCTTCGAGTTCCACCGTGACCACGTGGCTAGCGCCCGTGATGCCGACCCCGTCCAGAAGGCCGTCGCTCTCGACGCAACGGTGATGTTGGCACTCGCGCGCCGCGAGGGGTGGCCATTACTGTCGACCACGAACGCATCCCCGACGCACTGAACGACGACGAGTACTACCCAGTCGGGGAGTGACCACGAGCGGTGCCAGTGTCTCCGCTGTCGAAGCAGTCTCCCATGTCTTAGGCTCAAACGACAGCGACACAGCGACAGTCCACGTCACTGCGCGGATCCTGCTGGCTAGCGACGACGCCACAGGCAGGACAGGAGCGGTCACGCCACCGTTCGGGGTTGACTACGGCAGCTGGCTCACCGCTCTGACGTGTGTCTCGCTGGTGAGATACTGGCTGCCCCCGACCCACGGAATCGGGTTGAAAGTCTTCCCGTCTACATGGTAGCGTTTATCGACACTTGCTGACGCCGACTGTGGCCGACGGCAGTCGGGACAACACATCTACCTGCAACCCCAGCGACGGCCCTGAAAGACCTCGCCACTGGCCTGTGCCTGTCGATGCTGGGCACGAATGTCTGGTTGATCATCGGCTTCGGTATCATTGGCTGACTGTTCGTCGACGGACTGCTGGTCAGTGCTCATGATCGGGAAACACCTCACCCATCGGGGGAGCACAAAATTGGCACCGTGTGCAAGCAACCGATCAGAGTGTCAGTCAAGTTCGGACGTGCGTAGGGCCTGTAGACAACCCAGAGTATGAGGAGCGTACAGCGTTTATCTACGAATTATTAGCGATAAGGCCCCTTCTGAAGGTTATTTGAATGTTCGCACAAAGAACTTATATAATTTGAACCAGATGTTTACTACTAGCCGTAAGAAATCATGAAGATACACCTATTTTGGAGAAAAAATAGGAGGTTTTCGAAATCCAATGAGTACTGAGGATCCAGAAGAGGCGACCATGGTCACGCGACTGCTGAACAGTATCCGGACACTCACCGCCAGTCTTCGACCACGTCGGATTAGACCCATTGTCCCACCCGTGACTGTCACTGATGCCAATGATCGAGAAGTTCAGATTCGTCAATATTCTGAAAGTGACCGCAATTCACTGGTCACAATGTACGACGACTTCGACCCAACACAACGTGCACAGGGCGTTCCGCCACGTAGCGTTGAAGCTATTCGCGAATGGCTCTCTGACGCCCTTGACGGAATACATGTTGTAGCCGCTGTTAATAACAAAATTGTCGGCCATATTGGGTTCGTACCCGACGAAACGGGCCGGCACGAACTCATGATATTTGTCCATCCGGATTATCAGCAAGCAGGCATCGGAAGTGACCTGATAGCCGCTGGGCTCGGCCATGCAGAACAGGCTGGTGTAACATACGTTTGGCTCTCCGTTGAGAAAAGAAAACGATACCAACAGCAGTTCTACAATCGGGCAGGATTCTCCCTAGTCAACTCATCAGGAATGACGTACCGGATGTCCAGATTGCTCTAAGCAGCAGCGTGTCATGTAATACTTCTCACCCTCTCTGCCAAGCGATTATACAGCCGTAAATTCCTTTTTCAAACCGTGGTTTCGCTATTCACTGGTTCTGTTCAATCTATACTGAGGCTGTCTTCCTTTTGCCATAATCACCCAATCTCATCTCGTCAATTTTACTTGGTATGTTATTGACAATCAGATGAAACTGACTATTGGACGAAGTATTAGTATACTTTACAAACAAGCAGTTACGGCTAAAATAGTAAGAACATCCGTCTCAGATGGCGGCAGGCCCGGAGGGGCCGGAAAACACGGTTGACCTCCTCCGATGCTGAAAGCCATAAAAAAATGAGTAGCAACGATCACGAATTGACTTCGGAACAGGTTCGACGCAGCCTCCGGGTACTCAAGCTGATGCTTGAGTGCTCTCATACCGCACTGCGGATTGTAGTTATGTTGCTCTTCCTCGCAGCTGTGGTTTCCGGGGCCGCGTAGGCAGCATTCGTATCCGTCCATCCCACTGGGCGGTTGCGAACTAAGCGGTCTGAAGAAGAGAAGTTGTAGATATAAATTTTCTCCATCATTCGCTTGCTTCTTATAAATAGCAGGGATAGTTCTCGCTTTCAGATTTCGGTTTTCCAGACGTTACTGCGGCGTATCTCGTCTTATACCACTTTATGTTTTAGAGAATACAGGAACTGCATGACTGCTTCCAATAGCTATTCCCGTTGAAACATGCTGAGACTATAGTATGGAGATCCCACAGTCGCCGCGCGCTGTCTCTCCAGTTGTTTCAACCATTTTGTTGGTAGCAATTGTCGTGATTCTTGGAACAACGATCTCCGTCCTTGCTCTGGGGGTAACCGATGATCTAAACGATGCCGGCCCGGTGGTCGGACAATCTACTGCGGAATTTATTGGCGACAGGAGCGGTGCAGATGATCAAATCGTCCGAATTACACATATCGCCGGTGACTCCGTTGCAGTGTCTGAAATGGAACTCGTTGTCAGGGCGTGTGGGAAAGCAACTAGACTCATTAATTTGCCTGCTCCGACGACGCGGACCGCGTCGACGCCGACGTATTTCCCGTTCGATGAGGGGAATTTCCAAGGTAACCAAGACCTGCTTAGTGAGGGAACAGTCGGTCAATCTTGGGATGCAGGTGTTCTCCACGAAGACACGACAAACACGTTTGCTGCCGGGTCGTCCTTCGAGTTTCGAATAACCAATGGCGCGTGTTCACTGGCTGCTGGCGAGACGATCGAAGTCATGGTAGTCCATTCGCCCACAAATACGGTGATGATCGATACAGAACTGACAGCTCAATGATATCCTCTGCGCTGTGAACGGAGCGGCTTCCCGCCATAGGAATACTAGCTACGTTTCACTGTTGCTGGCAGGGGGTCCAACCCGTGGAAAGTCGAGAAGGTCATCTGCGACGGTTGCTCTCCCGCCTCCCAATCGGTCGTGGTGGTGCAATTGCCTCGACAGTTGGCTAGCTAACTGAGGGTGTCATAGAACTCTTCTCACACCGTGATGATCGTGCTTCCCGGATTGTCTCCGCGTTCGTAATTGGTGATTGCGACGACCAGGCGAAGACACAGTGCGAGGAAGACCTGCGCTCGTGCG
>NZ_JAAOHT010000112.1:0-7887 GCF_011440255.1 Haloarcula sp. JP-Z28
TCGGCTTCTTTCGCACACGGACCAGTCAACACGACGTGCTCTAAGGCACGGAATAGCGGTCGGTCTCTTGCGCCCCATGTCTTAATTCACGCTCTCATGGCGTAGCAGCGTTTCCATCGAGTCAACAGAGCAGCCGATTCAGGGACGTTATGACCGCTGATGGAACGGTGTTGCGGTTGCATGAGTTCCTCTCTGATGAGTTCTAAGCCCGTCACGAGGAGCAGGCTGGAGCACGGCTCCACCTGCTCCACAACGCCACTGACCAGACAATTGAACGGATCGACGTAACTGACGAGAAAACGCATGACAGCACACTGTTCAAGACAGGATCGTGGCTGCAAGGACGGCTAGTTCTGTTCGATCGCGCGTACTTCAAGTACCGCCGCTTCGCGCTGATCGACGAGAACGACGGCTACTTCGTGAGCCGGCTGAAACAGAACGCGAATCCGGTGATAACGAGGGAATTGCGGGAATGGCGCGGGCGCGCCATTCCCTTAGAGGGGGAGCAGATCCACGATGTGGTCGGTGACCTCCCGCGGAAGTACATCGACGTAGAGGTCAAAGCAGAGTTCAAGCGCGGGCAGTACGAGGGAACGCGGTCGCTGGATGCGAAGCGGTTCCGCGTCGTCGGCGTCCGCGACGAGGACGCCGACGACTACCATCTCTACATCACGAATCTGCCGCGAGAGGAGTTTCTCCCTGCTGGTCTAGCAACGTTGTGTCGGTGTCTGTGGGAGGTAGAAACACTGTTCCGTGAGCTGAAGACGCAGTACGAACTGGGCGAATTCGACACAAGCAACACGGCTGTCGTGGAGATTCTGCTGTACGCAGCGTTGCTGTCACTGCTGGTGAGCCGTGAACTGTTGGATCTGGTCACCGAGCAGGCCGACGATGAGATCGTGTTTCCGCCGGAACACTGGGCGGCGACCTTCTGGTCGCACGCCCAGTTCATCCTCCACGAACTCGGTGAGTACCTCGGCTACTCGCCACCGCCGCTGTTGGAGCGGCTGATCGAAGATGCACAGAAGATCCACCAGCAACGACCGATCTTACAAGAGACGCTCGCTACCGCGGCGCAACCGAGGTGTGTGGCCTAACTAAAGACCAATGACAGCACTGCTATCAGAGGATAGGTTCTGCCCCGCGCTCCATGTTTCCCCGATAGCCGGTTGACGAAGCGAATGTGTTGGGTGCAGGACCTGTCGCCGGGAACGGCAATATTGGGTGGTGCGAGGCACGCCGGGGTCTTCCGGCTGCCCACCATTCTGCGGTGCACAGTTTGAGAACCCTGTCGCCGTCAGGCGATGCTGGTCGGTGTGATTGTCTCGAGAACAATATTGTAGCAAACCGACAGACACCGCGAGGATATCGCAGCCGTTTTTATCACCACCCGTGTCAGCGGCAGGTGGGCTCTGGCCTCTGTCAACTCGCGTTGGATGTGTCCATCCCTCAGGTTGTGGCAGGGTCGGAGCTCGTTGCCGATCTCGGATGGTGGCTTCCACCCCACTTCTCACACCCCCAAGATACCCACCATTCTGTTGCTGTAGACAGGAAAGTCGTCGCACCCGCTGGTGGCTATCTGCGTGACGGTCACGGTCCAGCGCCGCGTTGGAACCTGACTGTCCGAAGAGTCGGGGGCCAGAAGTGTGTCGCTGTGTCGCAGGGCTGAAATAGAATTATTACTGGGTAGTTCATACGAGAGAAACGAGTTCTGATTGCCGCCACAGGCTGGGCCACATCGCGGCGTCACTCTGGCCGAGCCGTGTGCGGGGCAAAGAACCCGCTTGTGCCTCCGACATTCGGGTGGCACAGCAGGTGCCCAGTGCCACCTGGCCTCCGTTTCCCGGCAGTCGGGTAAAAACTGCGTGGTATTTTTCTTGGCTTGTATGCCCGGAACGAACGTCATTGTCGCCCCTCCCCAGCAACGGATCGGGGGTAGATCACACGGCCGTGTCTCCGATATTACCACCCATCCTATCGGTTGGTTCAGTTCTAGAGCCCGCTTTTTGCGACGCTGCTGGATGTGTTCTGCTCCAAAAGTAAGCATTAAATTATATTTATCATTGCCACTTACGCAAGAAGTGCCAGCACAAAGTTGTCCACTTTGTCCTGGATACTTGTCAGAGGCACGAGAGCTGGTCCGTCGTCGCGGGCGGCGGACTACCTTCCAACTCGGACTTTGAGGGAGTCCCTGCGAGTAACTGTTTTGTGTGAGATGTGCGTATATTCCAGTAGGGTACCAGTCGGTCATCACCTGCCCAGTGATTGTGTGCCTCTGACAGCATCGGCCGACTGGGTCCCCGTCTTTGCCCGCTGAGCGACGGCGCTGCGTGAGTTGTTGGGCATTACTGCGCACCTCCAGTGACGGGTCGAGGCAGTTCACACAGGCCGGCGAGTGTTTCGGCCTGGCGGTAGAGCGTGTCTTGGCCGGCGTCGGTTAGCGTATAGGCGTTGGTGCGAGCGTCGAGTTCGTCGCGGTTGACGAGGCCCTTATCGGTGAACTGGTCAAGATTCTGGTAGAGCCGGCTGTGGTTGATGGGGTCGGCGTAGCGCTCGTTGAGGTAGCCCTTGAGCGCGAGGACATACGGATCATCGTCGACGGCGGCGATAGCTTCTAGGAGATTGCGCTGGAAGCCCGTCAGGTCGTGGTAGGTCGTCATCGGTCGCCTCCCAACTCGTCGGCGTCGGCCCGCCGCAGCGTCGCTGGTTCGGGCTGGTAACAGTCACCTTGCACCAAGAGATCCAGCAGGGCCGTCAGCGCCCGATCGGCTCCGTACTCCCGGGCGAGCGTGTCCAGTACGTCCCCAGCGGGTGCACCGTGGCCTCTTGATCAGTTCCTATTAGAAGGTAGCATCCAACGGGAGAAGCTATGTCGACTTATCGACTTGTGCCCAGATGAGATACTCCAGATTAAAGTAGCGGATGGTATTTTGACCTCCTCACCCGCCTGAAGTCGGGGTGAATCCCGACCGCACCGCAAGCGTTGGGATATTAGGGTTCGCGCGTCACTCGGCGGGTGCTCGCGGTTGGAATCCGCGAGTCCGGCTGAATTGAATGACGCAAGGCTGGGCCAAACAGCCGTTACCGCTACCCCCCAGTGGAGGGGTCACGGGTAGCGTTTTCTGTCTGATGTTATCGGCTCCATTCACGTCGCCGTGTGCGACAATGCCACAGCAGTCACACTTCCACAGTCCACGTTCAACACGGCTGTCTTCATCTTCGTGTCCACAGACACTACACGACGATGACGTGCCACGTTCGTCGGGCATTTCCACCTCGATGCCACGTTCACGAGCTTTGTAGTCGATGAGGTTCATCAATCGCTTATACGCCCAGTTGTCGAGGCGTTTGTTGCCGTGTCTGCCCCAGTCGTCTTCATCGACACCACTTGGGTCGCCCACAAGAATAGTGCCAACGTCGTGGTCAACACACCGCTCAACAATGTCCTTCGACAGGGCGTGAAGGAAGTGGTCTTTACGCCGCGACAGCTTTTCACGCGCCCACTGTGCTTTCTGACTGGGGCCGTGCGGGCCTTCTGTCTGGTACTCTTCTTGCTGGAAGTAGTGCTTGTCTTCGCGCAACGTGTCGCCCGGATACAGCAGGGCGTCGTCAGGGAACGCGACAGCGGCGGGATTGCAGATGCCAAGGTCAACGCCTGCCGTCTTCTCATCGGGTGACTCTGCGGTAATTTCCGTCTCACAGACGACGTGCAACTCCCATCGACGCTTCGCACTGTTGTAGACAGCACGAACCTGCTGGATGTTCTCCAAGTTAACTGCTGGTGGTGTCTGGTACTCGCAAAGGATGAAATCACGTCCGTCTTTGTGGTTTTTCCCTTTGCTCAGGCGGATTCTGTCGTGTTTTGTGTCGTGGCGAATGCCTTTTTTCTTCCACGTTACCGTTGAGCGGGGATGTTCTTCGTGGACTCTGTTGCCGTCGCTGTCGTAGTAGTTGGTTTTGCGGTAGCCCGGTGGGTTGTCCCGGTCGTCGTCGGAACCAAACCACGAACTGAACGCTTCGGAAAGCTCTTCAAGAACTTTCTGGCTGGACTGGCTGTGCAGTCCCTTGTATTTTGGATGGGTTTTCAGCTCGCGTTTGAGTTCCTTTTCGTCGGGTATTTCGCGGGTTTCGTCCCACTGTTGTCGGGCGTAGTAGAGTGCAACGTTCCAGAGTTTGCTGGCCGACCAGCCGTGTCTGTCCAGCACACCAGCCACTTGTGAATGGTTGGTGATGCGACAGACATAGGTGCGGGGCACTGTCCAGTTGAGCGAGTTTGCGAAGCGGGGTGGTCTTAGTGAGTGTTGGCAATGAAACTCGCTGACTTGTCCAGAGCGTTAGACGAGGACAGTCAAGTTGTTTAACAGAACGAGCCCACCCCGACACAGGTCTGTCGATTTGGGATGGGTCTCCATTCGGCGTAGACTGTCCTCATGGCGCGGTTTTGACTTGGGTTAATACGTTGTCTGAAGCCCAAAACGACCACCGACTGCGGATCCGCCGCGGGGTCCGTTCGGAGCGGCGTTCTTACATGGGCTCACTCAGAAACACGATATCGCCGAGTCAGTGTTTCTCGTCAATGCTGGTAGCCATCTGACTGTGCTCTCACATCAGGATTTGAACGGTCCGCTTGATTACAGTTTCCGGAACCACATATAAATTGGTTCTTTACTGTGACCATGCGAATCGACCGCTTCTACCCTTTCTGGCGGGGTAGTCAATTAAGTGCGAAGCAGTGGCTATGATGACTCAATTGAGAGTACCAGAGGCAAACTCTAGACCGCTTTGCGACACAATCAAAAAATGGAGCGTTAAAGACTGGAACGAGTCCAGTTAGTTATCGCGGCGAACAGCGAGGAGTGCAGCAGCAACGAGCGCGATGAGCGCGATGGCTGCCGTGAAGCCAGGACCACTTGCTTCGGTCGTGGCCTCTTCAGTCTCCGTGTCCGGCTCCGGCGTCTCCGTGTCCGGCTCCGGCGTCTCCGTGTCCGGCTCCGGCGTCTCCGTGTCCGGCTCCGGCGTCTCCGTGTCCGGCTCCGGCGTCTCCGTGTCCGGCTGCTCTTCCTCTAGCGAGCCTGCCTCAACGACAGTGACACTGGTCCGATCAGTGTTGTCACCGTCGTCAACTTCGATAGTGTAGTTACCAGGCTCAACGTCGACATCGGATAGGTCAACACTGACGGAGTACTGCCCGTCAGTACCCCAGTTATCTGTACTGTCGACAGTAATTGACTCATCCTCGTTGTTGAGGAGTTCGACAGTAATTGTGTTGTCGTCTGGTTCACGGTTGGTAGTGCCCTGAACTTCGATTGTGCCGTTAGCTTCGACAGGGCTGGTAGCTGACTCTACAGTGGTCAGTCCGTCAGTCAGCCGGAACTGCTCATTCACGATGAGGTCATCGCTAGCAGTATCATCAACCGTGTTCTGTATGATGCGATCTCGCACCTGCTCACCGGTTCCTTGGTAGTCCTCAATATCGCTTGCGAATGTCGAAGCATCGACGTTAGCATCTTCACCGAAAGTGCCGTCGCGCCCCGACGAAATGATGTGAGCCGTAACGGTCCCCTCACTGAGGTCATTCCCAGCAGGAGTGTCAAGATTGAGGTCCTCCTCGCTGAAGGTATCATCATCATCTACCGAAACCGACCGTGCACTGACATCGCCGCGAGAGTCAACGAAGGCAACAACAACGTTGTCCTTGCCCGGCGCTTGGCCATCAACGTCAATCTGGCCATCTTCACTCGCAATCTGACCGTTATATGTGGTGAACGTTCCGTTCAGTGCTGTGTCAGTCACGCGAAGAGACGTGGCCGAGCTGACACCACTGTTGAATTCCGAGGTGGTGAGGGTGTCATCCGGTACCGCATTGTCATTATCAATAGCGGCATCCTGTGCGTCAATGACACCAACTCGGTAGCTCCCCGGAAGACTCAGAATGCTGTTACCGAGAGTGTCACCGTCAAGCTGAACATCCTCTTCACTGAACGTGTCGTCACCGTCAACACTGATTACCTTGCTGTTATCGATCGTAACGAGTTCGTAGTCGTTGTTGTTACGAGCGTAGATTGCGACGTTATCCACACCTTCGTTTGCAGTCCCGTTCACATCGACTTGTGACCCGGTGACATACGTTCCGGACGGATTGTCGATCGAGATTTCTCCTTCAACAACCTCAACGGTCTGATCGTCGTCGGTTTGGAGACCAGTAGGGTCGCTTACGAGATTATTATTGTCGTCAAGGTATTTGTCCTCGGCAATACTGTTCGCTGGGTAAAGCTCGACATCAATGGAGCTGTCATCAAGATACTGTGTTTCAATGGAGCCAACGCCGCTGCCTCCATCAATCTCGACGACTGCGTACGCGTTCCCGTTATTGAGTCCACGATCTTGGACATCACCGACAGACCGGAAGATCTTCTCAGCCTGAGAGTCAGTAATGTCGTCTTGGAACTCAGAACTCTCGATGACAACTGCGTGGAAGTTTCCTTCCGGGCTCTCATCGACGGTGAAGCGCAGGTTGGACCCCTGCACGACTTCATCCTCATCGAGATTGAGCGACGCCTTCTGGTCGCTCGAAACGTTAACCGTTACAGTCTCTGAGGCATCGCCAAAGTCCAGATCTTCAACACCTTCAACCGTGATGGTGTACTGGCCCTCGTCAACATTGCTCGGGTTAAGGACGAATCCAACGTCGAAGTCGCCATTGTCACCGCGTTCATCATTCAGAGGATTAAGCGTGTCCCGGGCATCATCACCGCCGAGTTCGTCGGCGTTGTCCTTGAGAATCTCGTCGGTTACATCTAGTCCGTCTTCGTCTTCAACGGTGATCTCAACGTCTTCAGCCTCCTCATAGTTATAGTCCACACGGACGAATGCCGTATCAGCGGTCACAAGCGTAGAGCCTGTCACGTCACCGCCGTTCGTGTTCTGCACTTCAACGTCGGAGATGCTGGGAGACTCCACAATTACGCCCTCGCCACCATCGGCACCAACGGTGTACCTACCAGTCTCTTGGGTCTGGCTAATGGGCTGTCCCAGTGTAATGCCCGCATTATCTCCGGCAGCCTTTGTGAGGCTACTGACGTCAGTCGTGGATCCATCGCTGGCAATAAACTGGTCAAGGTCATCTTCCCCTTGGAAGACTGTCTGACCGGGACCAACGTCGCCTGAACTGTCCGGGATATCCTCATTATCTGTTGGGCCTGTGCTATACGCGGTTGCATCGGCCGTACCGCGATTACTCGCAGCAGCAGCTCCTGAAAACGCTACGGCGGCCGCAAATACGGACATCACCATAAGCGCAGACAGGAACACTGCGTTAATTTTTTGTTTTGTATTTGTCATAGTTTGTCTGTTGCAATCGCCACCAGCAGTTTTCATTTGCGCTTGACCGGTGACACAACAGTCACGTGCACACCAAGCCTTTCGCCTGGCTTACTCACTACTGACAGCATGGTAGGGGTACGGGCTAGACAAACGCGAGTGTTTATAAATACTTTGTGTTCTGTGAAGAGAGAATATAGTATTCAATTCCAAAATAGAACTGTCAGAGCCAATTATCTTGATTCAGCGAGAGAATCTCCCCTTCCGATGAGTGACGAGTGTTCCAACGCTTGGTCGGATCCGAGGGGCAAACAGGACGGGGTGACTCGATGGAAACGCTGCTACTCCGTGATAGCGTGAAACAAGATATGGGGGTAAGAGACCGAACGCGATTCGGTGCCTCAGAGCACGTGGGAGTGACTGGTCCGTATCCGAAAAAAGTGCCGCGTTGAATAGCGATCTAATCGGCGGTTATCACGGGTTAGAAGGACGAAGCCGAGGAAATCAATTCTGGCTATGGAAGTCGATCTCCTCGACTTCGTTGAGCAGTGTCGGCAGCTAGTCAAA
>NZ_JAAOHT010000113.1:0-7205 GCF_011440255.1 Haloarcula sp. JP-Z28
ATCACGACCCTTACGACCCTTGCAGCACCGATCGTGATGCCGGCCTGGGTGGTGTTTACCCTCGGTGAACAGATAAACGTCACCTTCGCAGAGATGTTCCAGAGCATCATTCAGATCGTCATTATTCCGGTGTTTCTCGGGTTCACGATCCGGTATCTGCTGGACCGCTATTCACCGAAAGCTGCTGAAATCGGTACCGATGTGTTCCCGGTTATCAGTGTTGCCGCCATTGTCGCGATCGTCGCTGGCGTCGTTGGCGCAAACGTGGATAATATTCTCACTGCCGGTCTACTCGTGCTGGTGGCAGTCGTTACTCACAACGCTATCGGGCTTGGCTCGGGGTACGGTGTCGGTCGAGCAACTGGGATGTCAACAGACCGCGTTCGGACCTGTGCGTTCGAGGTCGGCCTCCAGAACAGCGGGCTGGCCGTTGCGCTGGCAACGACCCTGTTTGAGCCTGCGGCCGCACTCATTCCCGCGCTGTTCAGCGTCTGGCATAACATCACAGGGCCGGCGCTGGCAAGCTTCTTTAGCTGGCAGGACAGCGGGCAGAAATCCGTTGAGGCTGTGCCAAGCGACGACTGATACTAGATTCCCAGCGGTACGGTTTTTCAGTATTACCGGACGTACAATCCGTCCACGTCCACCATACTCTGCTTATGCGTTACCGGCGATTGGAAACGCCAAACGAGTGCTGGCATCGCGGGCAGTGATATCGGGTCGTATATCCGGTGGTCGAAACGTCCCAGTCTCCTCCGACCATCCCGCTCTCAAAATCACAGTCCGGACAGAACAGGACCATCTTCGAGGGTGTTCCAGTAGTGTCTGTAGTTTCATTCCGTGCCATTTGCATTGATGTGTAACATGATGAATGGAGAGCAATATATGCTACCCCCCGGTTTTCAGCAATTGATATCACAGCCGCCCCGTGCTGTTTCCGGACAGCGGCGAGTCCGACCACATCGGAGTGGGAGATTCTGAAGCCCAGAAACCATGTTCACAGAGTGTCTATCCGCACATTACATCCTATCTGAGGGTGGAGTATCACCGATGTAACTACCTGACACCGGTGTCCGCGAGCACTTTTGGGCTAGCTACGCCTTCGTGTTGATGCTGGTACACCTACCGACAAAATATGTCTCAACAGAAATCAGATTTCGCTGACGACGCGGATATCGACGAATCACTGGACGAACTGGCCTCGGAGGAAACCATTGAGGAGACCGTCGAGAACTTGGAGGCAAACGGATTCGAGGTCATCGTCGTTGACTCGGCCGACGATGCACTCGCGGAACTGCAGTCACTCATCCCGGCAGAAGCGTCTGTGATGAACGGCCACTCGACGACACTCGAAGAGATCGGGTTCGACGAGTACCTGAGTGATGGGGACCACGGATGGGAGAGCCTTCCCGAGGAAATCTGGAGTATCGACGACGACGCAAAGCGCCAAGCTGCTCGGCGAGAGTCACAGACGGCCGATTACTTCCTCGGCGGCATCAACGGCATTTCCCAGACCGGCGAACTCGTCGCGGCGGACCGTTCGGGAAGCCGCATCGGTGCGTATCCGTTTGCGGCCAGTAACGTCGTTATCGTCAGTGGTGTGAATAAAATCGTGCCGACGCTTGAGGATGCGCTTGACCGACTGGAAACCGTCGCGTACCCCCTCGAAAACGAGCGTGCAAAGGAGGCCTACGGCGTCGACTCTGCGATCGCCAAGCAACTCATCCTCCGCCAAGAACTCGAAGAGGGTCGCACTACCGTTGTCCTCATCCGCGAACACCTCGGTTATTAACTGAAAGACACTCAGAAGCTAAGCGGTGGTCGGCCCCGCTGCCCTGCCTTTCTGGGCAGAAGCACACTATCAAAAAACAGCAATCCTCGGTAATTTCCAACCCTCGGTAGTTCTGCAGGTGGATAGCCTGTGATTGACCTGCTCCGGACCGTGTAGCAGAGAGAGTGCACCGTGAGGCAGACTGGCAGGAACTACGAAATCAGATGCGAATCGATATACGAGAACAGAGACGCTTTCGCTGCGGCCGTCGCGGCTTCACGGTTCGTCGTGAGGCGGCTATACATGGTTCCTTTAATCGTTGCCAGAATGTGTTCGGCCGCGTGTGTCGGATCGACATCGCGAAACACATCCGCATCAACGCCTCGCCGAACAGTTTTTTCGATGATTGTAGCAAGTCGAGTATCGATTTCGGTGAACTGCTCGCGAAACACCGCCCGCTCGAGTGCTTGCGGGGAGAGCGTGACTAAAACGCTGTGTAGCTGGCGTTTCTCTTCCGGTAGTTGACACGGGAGAAGTGTGCTGATGATGTGGTTGAGATCTTCTTTCGGGTTGTCACCGATGCTGGTGTTGATTGTCGCCTCGAATCGGTCAACGGTGAATCTGAGGAACCGGAGTAGGAGCGCGTCTTTTGAGTCGTAATAGTGGTATATCGTCGACTTGGCCTTGTCAAGCTCATCAGAGATACGCGATATCGAGAGCTCAGCGTACCCGCTGTTAACAAGCGCCCGGTGAGTTGCGTGCATAATTTCTTTTTCAGTTGCACACAGGGCATCGCTCTCGTCAGTCATACAGACAGTCGTCCCTCCTGACTTCGGCTGGGGTGGCAGTACGGTGCCGCTTGCTCAAGCGCGGTATCTGAGCGATCCTGACTAACTCGTTCAATTGGGACACGATGAGTCTCAAGTGAGCAGGAACCGAGGTGAGTGGACCGCATTAATTCACACTCCGTGATTGGCCCGACGAGAGCAGTGTCCCAAGCGTTCCACGGCTATGGTCCCAGATAACGATCGAGGTCGGAAGGACCAGTATGGACGCTACGAACGAATAGAGGACGCTGAGGGCGATCAGCAACCCGAACTGACCCAGGATCGGGACGACTGCGAGGACGAGTACTCCGGTGCCAGATGTTGTGGTGACCATACTGCCCGCCAATGCGCCACCTGTTCCCCGGACGCTAATGTCGAGTGCTTCGAGCAAGCCGACGTCGCCCCGGTACTCCTCGGAGAACCGATGGACGAGGTGGGCGGAGTAATCGATACCGAGCCCAATTCCGATCGATAACGTCGTTCCGGTGAGGACATTAAATGGGATGTCCAGATACCGCATTGTCGCAGCCAAGGCAGCAATGGTAAGCAGTATCGGGATGAGGTTCGCAGCCCCGAGCCCGGGACGGCGTTCGAGTAGCCAGTAGGCGAAGAACAGGAACGCTGCAGACGCGAGAATTGCGAGACCCAGGCTTATGTACGCCGACTCTGCGATTACATCCGAGACGGCTTTTAATACCACAACGCTACCGGTTGCGGTCGCCTCCATCCGGAACTCATCAGCAACGGCTCTCGTGTCATCTGTCACTTCCTGTTGACTCGCATCGGACTCAACGAAATATACAACTCGCGTGCGCGTGAAGTCGTCAGTCATGTACGATGCCGCGCGGTCACCGTACGGTGAGTCATACAGCGCGTTGTAGATAGTCGGAAGGTTCTGGTCGGGAACGCCGTTCCCGTTCTGGTCGTTCTGGGCGACGAGTTGTCGGAACTCCGGCGAAGCACGCTCGTAGCGGTTAATCACCGTCAGGATACTTGTCGTATCTGCACTTCCGCCGGCTGTGACAAATGAGTCAGGCGGGTCCTGATTCGCCCGGTAGATTTCCTCTAACGCTGTTCCATCCTGTAACGATCCTTCGACGTATATTGTTACTGTGTCACTCTCGCCACTCTCGAAGGTGTCCTCAAGATAGTTTATCTGTTTCGTGACTGTGTACTCGCTCGGAGCCACAGCTTCCGGCAGAACCTCGACGTACCCGGGGTTCTCCTCCGGTGGGAGGAAGTCCTCAGTGGTGAACCGGGTATCGATTCCAGTTCCATACGCCCCCATGGCTGCCGTAGACACCAGCACAAGAGCGAAGAATACGTACGGGGCCCGGCGGGCGATTGTGACACCGATAGTGAGGGATTTGCCGACTGCGGAGTCCTCAGAGCCGATCGGAGCGATACTGAATTCGGGGAGGTCGTATCGCACCCGCTGCCGGTCCGTGAAGTGTTTGAGCGACGGCAGGAAGATACCGAAAATAAGGAACGTGAATATGATTCCGACACTGGCGACAAACCCAAGGTCGCGGATCGGACCAAGCTGACTGGTCCCGTTGGCCGCGAATCCCAGAACTGTCGTGCCTGTCACGATGAAGAAGGCCGGGAGCAACTGGTCTGTTGCGGTCCGCATTGCGGGCGTCGGCTCGACATCCTCGACGCGCTCTTCACGATATCGGTTCACGGCGTGAATCCCAAAGTCGATTCCAATGGCGAGGAGCAACGGCGGGACTGTGATCAACATCTGCGTGAACGGGATACCGGCCCAGCCCATGAACCCGAATGTCCAGACAATCGCCATCGCAAGGGAGACGAGGCCGATGAGCAGATCAAACGGGTCCCGGTACGCGATAATGAGGAAGAACAGAATCAGGACCACAGCAGCCGGGACAACGAGTCCCAGCGAATCGGAGATAACACTGCTCAGTTCTGCAGAAATGAGCCCACTGCCGAAGACAGAGATATCACCGTCGACCGAACTGACGATAAACTCCGCTTCCTGCTGAATGGGCGTCAGTGGTGATGACCCCTCTGTCCCGGCACTGCTTGAGACACCTGACACCTCGTGGGTAACAGTCGTCAGTGTTGCCGATGCAGACGGCTCTTCTCGGTTCAGGTCGTTGCTGAGAAGTCCTGCGACTGCCGGCTGGCGCTCGAGCGTCGTTCGAGTGGCGGATTTGATTTCCGACTGTGAGGCTGCTTCTACGGCATCGATCTGTTCGGGCAGTGTCTCCGCGTCCGGGTCAAGCGTCTGTGCGACGGCCTGTGCAACACTCGTCGTTCCGACAACGTCCTGTGATTCGCGCTGTGTCAACCGGTTCTGGGCTTCCAGCATATTGAGGATGGCCGGCTTCGACAGGACGTTCTGGTCTTTCTGGATTAGCGTCGTGGAGCCAGTCCCCTCACCGAACGGTTCGCGTTCGAAGTTGTCGTTCACCTCGTCGAACGCTTCCTGTGCAGGAACGCCGTCGGTGAACTGTGATGTCCCCGAGTCGGTCGCAGTCATGCCGAATCCCGCCGACAGAATGAGGGTTGTGACGATGAACACAGCGACGACTGTCTTGTCACGGTTGACAATCCAATCGTCTAGGATGTCGATATATTTCTGGTAGTCTAACATTGTGTCATATACGTTAGCCTCGGAGAGTTACTGTCGGCTGTACCAGACCACGCCGCCAACGACTGCGAGAAGTCCAACACCACCGATAAGCCACAGTGGCGTCCCGCCGCTTCCGGACTGGTCCGTAACTTCTATTGGCAGACTGTAGGTGTCTGAAACCCGTTTGTCCCCGTCTGGCGTCTCATACTGGAAGTCAAGATTGAGCGGATACGTCTTGTCCAGCGCACTGCTTCCCGCTGAGAGCTGGACGGAAACCGTTTCTGACTCACCAGGTTCCAACTCAGCGATAAACGTTTCATCGTCACTGCTGCTGAGCGGATCATTGACGAACGCCTTGCCCTCAATGCTGGTCAGCGTCTTGTCTTTCGTATTCGTTATCGTAAACGTAATTGAGCGGTCTTGTCCGACGCCGAGCGTCGAATTCTGCATTTCGATGTCGAATTCGTCCTGACTGCCATCCACTGTTGAGCGAACTTCAAGTGTCTCTGCGTCAACCCTGTCATCGTTGTCGTCGCGATAGCTCACTCCGAAGTCAAACTGCCGAGCGCCTGCCTCTGCGCTGTTGGACACGTCAACACCAAAGCTGAAGTTGGCTGATTCGCCTGCATCGAGATTTCCGACAGCGTACTGCGTCTCTTTTGGCGATAGTGTCGACTGCTGGCTTTCCCAAGCGATAACAACGTTCTCAACATCACGCGTTCCAGTGTTTGTGAGGGTTGCACTCAGTGATCCGTCTTCACCGGCTTGGAGTGAGGTGTCAATATTGGACACGCCAAAGTTCTGTTCAGGTGCCGGACTGAGGCTCAACTGTACATCGTCATAGGTGCTGGTGTCGCCCTCGTGATCATCATACTGGACGTTGGCCGACAGCGCGTAGCTTCGGTCCTCGGCATCGGGGCTGGCTGTTGCATCAACTCGGACGGTCCGAACTTCACCGGGTTCCCAGTTGCCCACATATGCTGTTGTCGAGGAACTCTTGCCGAACGTTATATCGGCGTTCTGTGAAGCAAACGTAACAGATGCGTCATCAACAGTCAACGGGCCCGTGTTGCGGAGCTGAACCTCGTACGTTCCCGTGTTGCTGACGGCGACAGAGCTGCTTGAATTGACGACTGAGAACCGCTGTTCAGGATCAGGTTCGACTGCAATGGATTGTCCTGCTGATTGCGTTCGGAGGCCGTCCTCGTTGTCAAATGCGACCGACAGCTCAAACCCGTACGGCTCCGGCTCGGCGGCTTCAGCGGCACTCACACGATAATTGAACGTCCGGACTTCGCCCGGTTCCCACTCATCAACAAACCGTGAAGTTGCATCGCCGCCACTTACTGCGAGGTCCTGATTCCGGGATTCCAGCGTTACCGCAGCGTCCCGAGCGGAGCTGTCTCCGGTATTTTCGACGCTAACCGCTACCGTGCCCGTAGAGTCAACGCGGGCATTCGATGCAACATCAGTCACATTGAATGTGGCGTCATCGGTGACATCAATTTCGATGTCAACAGTTCGGGTTGTCCTGTCTTCGTCCCGTGCGCCCGTTCCTTCGGAGATATAGCTTGTGTGCTTGTAGTTTAGTTTCACTTGTGCGTCGTACGTTCCAGAGGAAGCGTCGTCATCCACGCTGATATCAAACGGGACTGTCACCTTCGGTCCGGCTTGGAGCGTGCCAAGACTTCGCTTCGAGTCCTTGACCGATATCGGCGCGTCACCGGAGCCAAGTGACACAGTAAGCCCCTTCGCCGTGGTTACCTCGCTGTTTAACGCCGGGTTCCGGGTGGAGCCACTGTCAAGATCGCCAGTGTTGACCAGCGAGATTTCGATTGTCCTTTGTTCACCAGGGGTGACGGTGTCGTCTTCGAGCGTTGCAACGATATCGGGGCTCCCAACGACCGCAGCGGTTGCCGTTCCGCTAGTTACGACAATGCCAACTACGGCCAGGAGTAGCAGCTTCTGTGCCTTCGGTGCCATATTAGTAAGACTTCCATTCAATCCG
>NZ_JAAOHT010000114.1:0-7054 GCF_011440255.1 Haloarcula sp. JP-Z28
CGTCTCGGTCTCCGCGACATTGAAGAACGACTCTACCGAAGGCTCATTCTGCAGGGTCGCTGAGTCCATACCACCTCAGCATTCACCCTGCTCTTTGGTGTGGTAACTGTTCTATGACACCCTCTATCCATCCGTTTGCTTGACGGCTTCCACCAGCAGGTAGCGACCGGAACTCACAGAACCCACGCAGCAATTCGCGGCAATGTACAACTTCGCCATCGGACATGATCTAATCGGTTAGTTCAGCTACACTCTACATTAGTACTAGTTGCCTATTAGAGGTCATTCGTGGCCTAATCGTAGGCAACTAGAAACTACGATTAGTAGCACATACCAATCAAGCTGGAACATGATGACTCAACCCTCACTACTGCACTACCGGGGCAGAAATCTGTACAGTACTCCGGTTACGTCGGAGGTAGTTCACTGGTGAGCACTCTTGCACGTAACATCAGCTCTTGGCTACTCGTTGCCACCGTGGTCGCCACTAGTGGGACAGTCGGGACAACGGTTGCATTCCAGGATTCTGCACAGGACATCCAGACAGAGAACGAAGCCCTTCGCGCTGAAAACGAGGAATTGCGTGAACAACTGAACGAGACTCGGGAAGATCGACAGGCCGCAAAAGCCCGCGCTGAAGAACTCAACAAACAGTTAGAAACACGTAACGAGGACGTAGACACACTTGTTTCGGAACTAGAAAGGAAAAAAAAGATGCTAAACGCCAGTCAAGCCCGGCTCGCGGAGTCCCGAAAAGATCAAGCGGGCATGCCGCGATCCGAAATGGAAAAACGGCTTGATTACCTCTGTGCACAGCCAGAGAACAGGGATAGATTCGGCTGTCAAGAGTTTGGTCCCCGTGAATAACATCGGTGACCTCTAAGTAAAGTCACCCTTCAGAACTGCTGAATCCGATTCTATGCTGTTGGATATACGACTGCACAGATTCCTATTCCACATGGCAAAATTCTTGATAGACTCACTACGGTCGCAACTGCGGGAGCTACCGCACGTTATCCGGAATACGATGTCACTGTAGCTCTGGTTCCTGTTCACCAGTGATCTGGCAAAGGCAATAGAGAGTACTGTTCTCAGCACATGAATGCCGGGAAAGCATTGCTCAACTCCTTACACTACACAGAATTCAGTGCATCTAAGATCTAAACCGCATAAAACGGACTTCCCCGAACTACACAACCTCGGCGGATAGGTTTGATGCGTGCCTTCTATACAATTATCTAAAATCGTACTAATCTCCAGAACGAAGTTCAAAGCTCTCATCGGCTACGTCTGAAGCCGATACTGTCTAAGTGCGGAGTGAGAACTTACTGATATCGCTACCAGTCTTTAATAAGAACCGCCAGTGTCACAGGCGTCGTTGTACTGCATTTCGATTTCCTCTATCCCGACACCGAGTCCTGCGAGAGATGTATGGGTACAGAAGCAGCGCTCGAAACAGCTCTCAAACTGGTCGCACCGGTCCTGACCGCTGCTGAATGTGTTGAACTCGTCGCCTCGGTGCTGATCCTGCCCGACTGAGCGTCTAGACACTCGAACGCTTACTGGGGATGAGTGGGAACGCTGTCCAGAGTCGTCAAAATCCGCGCATTTATCGATACACGTTCTGGTGTCGATGTTATCAGTTGTTGGTCTCGGTGACTAACCACACGAAATACCCCAATTAGTCGCCAATCTTCTCCGAAACTAACTCATCCTCCGAAACTGTGGTCCGCGTCAATTTGGTATAGCAACATATGATTTATGTGCTGTAGTAATGAATTTGCCAGTACCTGTCTTGTTGTGGGTTTCTGCATGGGAAAACAATACAAGACAAACTATTAGTAGTACGATTGAAATACGCTACATACGAAATTACGGCGGTTTAGAGTACCAGCAGGGACAGTACCTCGGTTACGCTGTCCACACACTCAGATCAATGACTGAAACCCGCTATTCGACGATGGACTTGGCTGACTGCAAAGCATTCTACCGTGAGACTGTTGTGCCGGCGATGAAAGACGACGGCCTCAATCCAACCACTGAAACCCCCACATATGCGTGGCTGAACGGACGGTTTCCGGGACTTGTCAAGCACCTCCAGCGCCGATTCGACCTGTCTCCGGGGCAGTTCTACGACGAGATCGAAGTGCCGGAAGACGAGAAGGCGTCGGAGCCATTCGATTTTCTCTCTGATAACACACAGCGAGCCATTGAGGAGTACCTCGCCGAGCTTTCGACTCGACGTGGGCGTGCTGATGCGACAATCGACACACGTCGGTCGATTTTGCGACGGTACGCAAAAGTATATACCAATATCCACGATACAAAAGATTTGCTCGCACCGCTGGAGAATCCCGATGAACGCGTTGCTGAAATGGATCGGGTTGCAGCGACCTTCGACGCACTTGACCAACTGGACGAAGCCCTGACGACGCTTGCATCACGGCGTAAATACGTTCAGGACACACGGCAGTTCTACAAGCACTTGGTGATGTTTGGCGGTGCCGCGTACAATCCGCTTGCTGACCTCGAAATCCGATTTGGGTGGGATACGACTCCATCCTGGGACAACAAGGCACTCGATAGAGACGCCGTTCAGCGTCTCTATGCAGCGGCGACTGAGCTACGCGACCGATTTATCGTGGTCGCATGTTGCGGGTGGGGGCTTCGACCGAGCGAAGTGGCCTCGCTCCATATCCGGCAGCTCAACCTTGATCCGGATGATAACTCTCATTCGTACATAGAATTCGCCGACGGCGAGCGGAAAAACGGTCCTGGGACCGTAGCTTTGCTTGCCGGTCTGAAGACGGTTACTGAGCGTATTGAAGCACTCTCTGATCCGGATTGGAACGGCTATTTGCTCCCTTCATCGGCTGCCACCACTGGCCATCTGACCGCTGAAACCGTTCGCCGACGGTTCAAGTCAGTGGCAGAAGTCGCGGATATCACCGTTGATGGTGCCAGGCCAACGCCGAAAACGGGTCGTCGATTCTGGTACACGACGTACGGCGCCGCTGTCCGGCGGGTTGCAGAGCGGTTTGAAGACGTCGCAGCTGAGCAGGGGTCGGCGTCTGCCCAAGTTGTGCTCGACAACTACCTGTCGGAGTCTGAAGCACGGTCGCACCGTCGGGCAGAGATGCGAGAGGCGCTCGCGGGGTTGTTTGATGAGTAGCTGGCCTCGCCGGGCTGGTAGTTAGGTAAAATAAAATGACTATACTGTATAGCTATACCGTCTGACTAGTCCTTATATCTGTGCAGTGTATTCGGTAAGGTATGCTGACCTACACCGTGTACAGCGAGGCCGGCGGTGTCGGCAAGACAACGATGGCGGCGAATCTCGCTGTCGCCGACGCCCGTGCTGGTCACGACGTACTCGCAATCGATATGGACCCACAGGAGGGGAGCCTCTCATTCCTGTTTGACGTTGCGGACCACCGAACTGACTCAGAGGCCGATAGCCTAGTTCGGCATCTTGTCGAGCGGCCACGCGGTCCCTTCTCTGACCTCATTGAAACCTCAGAGGGTGTCGATGTCCTTCCCGCACACAATTCTCTGGAAGTGCTCTCGAAACACCTCCGGCGTCGCGAGGAGGAAGCAGCGGACTTCGGCGAGAACTGGAACCCGAACGTCCAGCTCCTACGTGTGCTAAAAGACGCGGGCGTTCCGTCCGAGTATGACACCGTCATCATCGATCCACCGGCGACTGCGGACGTGAAACTGTACAACGCATTGCACGCGACGCGGAACCTCGTCATTCCGTTCGAGCCGAGTGGGAAGGGACAGCAGTCCGTTGCGGGACTTGCAGACCTCGTTACCGGCCTTGAAGACACGCTGGACATTAACGTGGGCGTGTTAGCTGCAGTACCGAACCGATTCAAAGGAACGAACGATCAAGAAGAGATGCTCAAACGACTCCAGGCGGAATCGTACGACATCCCGGTAGTGTTTCGTGAGCGAACGTCCTTGCTCGAAGGGTGTTGGCGCAAGCAGTGTTCGGCGTTCAAATATATCGAAGAACATCGGAGTCGGGAACGTGACTACGAAATCGAAACGCTGGAACAGTTCGAGGAACTGGCGGCACACCTCCGCCAGACCCGCGAACAGGAGGCAACAGCATGAAATCCGGCTCCGGCGACGATCCGTTTGCAGAGACGGACACAGATCCAGAGCCAGAATCAGACGACCAGCAGGATGAGATGGCTGTCGAAACCGAGTCCACCGACGTAGAAGCTACGACCCAACCTGACATTCCATATAAATTCCGTCGTGACTCGGTCAAACAGGACCGCAAGCAGCGACCGATTTTCATCCGGCCCGAAGTTGCGGAACGCGAGTCCACGTTCCTCCGCAATCTGGAGGATGAAGTTGGAGAGGACGTGTACAAGACCGACGCGCTGGAGGCTGCCCTCGTCGTTGCCATGGACAACCCGGACCTTGTGGCAGAAGAGCTCCGTGAATGGGGGTACGACTGGGAGCAGTCAGCGGCTTCCCGATAAGATCTGCTTTGATTTTTGCTCGTAAGCACAATTGTCGACGAAGCCTTGTCTTTGCGCCTTACTTGTCGCTCCGTTTGATGTGCCCCTAGCCCTGACTCGGTAGGCTATCGAACAAAACTGGAACTGATAGTTGTGTTAGCTGACTATTCCTGTTCGCTGGTCTCCTTGACTACTTAATGCAGCTACAATAGCTAGCTATACTATCTAGATATGTTGACTAGCTATTCTGACTAGCTATACTTTATGGCTATATAAGGCAGTCGGGCCTAATAGCTGAAGGCCCTCGTTAGCCTTTGTAGGTGTTACGGCGAGCTGATGCGAATAATCTCTATCCGAGCCACTCAACCACTCAGACGGTTGCCGTCGCCGGGATATGAAGCAGGTTGCGTCAGGTGCGAAACCAAGAGCAGAGCTATCCGCTGGGGGTACTCATCCATAGAGTAACCAATGATGTGACGACCCCAGTATCAACCGCTCCTGACCGACCACCCGTCTCAGGCCAACTGAGTGTCTAACATTGACTGGCGGGGTTAAATGAAGGTTCGAACGGCACTCAGAATATCTGTCGGCTGCTGGGGCTCGAAACTCTCCTGATACTCAATATCAGACTTTGCCAGACGAGCTATTCCGTCCAACCCGATGGTGTGATGGACGGGCGAGACCACACCAGTGACAGCTTTCGTCCAGAAGTTCTGGCACAACAACCTGCGTGTATACGACTCCCCCTGCACAAAGGACCTCACAGCAGCTTGGCCGGACTGTGCCGCATGTACCATTCCAAAGCCCGTCAGGCGGTTCGCCAGTCCGATTGCATCGCCCGCGATATGTACTGTACAGTCGTTTAGCTCGTACGAGCAGTCTGAGAGACTTCGTAGGCCGTTTGAAACGTCGGTTCCGCTGTACAGGGTCTCACGTTCCGGGGGCTCAATGTCGACTTCTGCAAGCAACTGTCGCATATCCTCATACAGTTCGGCAGGAGACTTGTCATCCTGGCAACCAAGCCCGACAGTTGCTTCGTCTGGCGATTGTGGCACGATCCAGAGGAAGTAATTCTCGTACGCAAGCGCTCTTGGTTCTGGATATAGGTGTGAGAAGTCGGCTTCTATCCTCCCGCTCAGCGTCGGACACGCCACGTCATATGACAGGGACGTGAACCGCCTTGAGATCGGGAACTGCCCGGTGGCATCAATTAGCAGATCTGATTCCGCAGACAGCTTCCGAAACTCCGCTTCGTCAACTTCTGCGTCCGCTATAATCTCTGTTTCTTCGAGCGTGCTTGCCCAGTGTTTCTCTAATTCCCCTCTATTCAGTATTACACCATCAGGGACATTTATCGCAGTCTTCCCGTCGGAACCGACAAATATCCCGGTTGTAGCTTCCCTGACGTAGCCCGGAACGTGCCGATCTAGTGGCAATTGTGAGTAGTCCCAGACCATCTCTCCCCAGGCGCCTCTTCGGTCACCGCTGTATGTGCCCTTATCGTAGAGGTGTACGTCTGATGTAACCCCTTCTGCCAGTTGCGCTGCTGCTAATCCGGCGAAGCCCCCGCCGACAATAGAAACCCTCATATTGTTCACTTTGGCGGTAGCTATTTCAAACATACCCTATTGCCCGCATGTCTTTCGCGCCGGTTTCCGAACGCCGTGAACGGCTACGCTGTCCGTTGAACGGGGTATTCGCCTGCTATCCTGCTTTGGCGGCACTGTTTGCATCTTAGAACTCCAGAACCGATGTCTACCAGAATGGCTGCTATGGTGGATGAGGTGGGACCCGATGGCCGAGGTCTAACAAACCATGTGACAAGCGTAGTGCCGGATCGTGTTGGCAATTCAGTCCGTCTTCACCTGCGGGATATCGGACCGGAAACTTAGCAGCATCTGCCCGGAAAAACGCATACAGATCGAGTAGCTAACTCATGAATAGGGAAGCTTGGTTATTCACTGACAGTATTATAATTGAAGAGCCAACTGTCTACCTATTTCAGAAATACGATGACCAAATATGCGATATTCGTCAGTAAGATACCACCATATGACCGTAGATGAGAAAATGTAATGTTAAAAGTTATATCCGTTGTCTAGAGTGTAGCAGTGGACATTGAAATGCCGCGAGGATATCGAATTGCTATCTTCGCATTCAAATTATACCGTGCGGGAGTATAACGAATGTACCACTGTTATTGTCTTGCGGACGTGCTAATCTGTTGCTTCCGAATGCCTAGTTCCCACTAGAGTCACGTTCCTTCGATGTAATCACTGGAACCGACTGAGAGGCCGGAAGCGTGGTTGTTGACGAACGGCACAGAAGCGACTGGTATGGTCTATGAGTGGTATCTGCGCAATCAGGTTGTGACTGGCTGATCCGGTGGATTGGAGACAACCTATCGACGATACTATCGAGCAGGGAACCGATCACACTCTGCTCACTCTTGGGCCGTGGTGAATCGCCAGACGTAGCGTGATTTCACGGTTTCAGCGATTGCTTGATGTTGTGAACAGCACACATCAGAACAAGCTCACGAAATTCACCGTACCAAGTTCGCGCACGCACGGCGTCGC